>CAJQGO010000084.1 GCA_905477565.1 uncultured Planctomycetota bacterium | reverse complement strand
AGGCCAATTCCGAATTGCCTGAGGACGATTGCAGACATCGCACCGATTTGGACACTCGGGCCTTCTCTGCCCAGTGGCATGCCAGAGGAGAGAGCACAGAATCCGGCAAGGAATTTAACCCAGAGAATCCTAAGAGCTCGGCGCCCTCCGACTGTGCGATGAGCATGAAGAACTGCGGCAATGCCACTCCCTTCGGCCTCTATTGCAAAACGGTGAACAAGAAAGACAGCCATTGCTGCCAGAATCCCACATGTCAGTATCACTCCAAATTGAGCTGCGAGTCCGTGAGCCGTTGCAAAAACTGCAAGTTCAGTTCGCACTGATTCGGCAAGATTCATCACGGCATGAAAAGCTACTGCAGCGAGTCCTGCAACTGCACCAATTACAACAGTACCGAACTGTTCTCGTAATGGTGGGACGTCATTATCAGTTGGCAGGTGATACGTTGTCATTGAGACACATTACGTGAATGGGTAAGCAAATATCAGATAGTGGAGGATGTTTGAAATGCTACAAGATACCCTCAGGCACGAGAATTGTGGTGATAAAACAATGATATTTAGAATGTTTTTACGGGATATACTCAGTGCTATGAACCAGCGACTTTTGCTTATCCTAATTCCGTTATCTTTTGTACTTCATGCAATTGAGGCGGATCCACGAGTTGTTTTTTTGGTATCACTATTTGCGATTGTACCTTTGGTTGAAGTCATGGGGATTGCAACCGAACGGCTCTCAACTCGTCTCGGCTCAGTTGTTGGTGGTCTTCTCAACTCAACTCTGAGCAATGCTCCCGAATTAATTATCGGTATTGTTGCATTACGGAACGGACTCGGTCGAGTTGTAAAAGCATCTCTCACCGGTTCAATAATGGTTAATTTACTCGTCGGGTTAGGTTGTGCTCTTGTCGTCGGAGGACTGAAATACGGAGTTCATTCATTCGACAGGCGGCAGTTGCGGTCATCTGGCTTAATGCTTGTCATGTGTGGGTTCTGTTTTATTGTCCCTGCAGTCTTTCGTATAGGAACGCCGCAGGGAACCAGGGACCTTTCTCTTGAGTTGTCATTTATTCTGCTAGCGATTTATGTCGGAAACGTAATGATTAATATCTTTGATGGTCGCCGTACTATGCAAGATGCCACAATGCAAACAGGGGATAAAAAAGAGTCGTATACAGCGGGAAGAAGTCTCGCGGTACTTGGGCTCAGTGGAATAGCTTTGGCGGGTGTAAGTGAAGCAGTCACCTTGTCACTGATCCCAGCGACAAGGACACTGGGCTTTTCTGATACTTTCAGTGGGATTGTTCTCTTAGGTGGTGTAGGTGGTATTGGAGAAGTGCTGACTGCAATTCGGTTTGCACGTCAGGGGAAGCAAGAACTTGTTATGGCGGCAACAGTTGGGTCAACAATACAGATGGTGCTTTTTGTGGCACCGCTGCTCGTGTTTACGGGACTAGTTGTTGGTGAATCAATGGACTTGTCCTTTTCGATGTTCGAAGTTGTCTCAATCGTATTAGCAATAATTATCGCCCGAGAGATTATCAATGCCGGTAAGGCAACATGGATTGAAGGCCTCATGCTTTTGGCAACGTATTTTATCCTTGCCATTGGCTTCTATCACCTCCCTGATGCAGTTGTAGAACGCGATCGAAGTGCTGCGGAAGGGGGCTCGATGCCCACCATGCAACAAGACGTACAGAACGTGCAGGGAGGCTAATTGGATGAAAGCGTTAAAGCGTTCTCAATAAGTCCAATATGAGAATAGGCCTGTGGATGATTTCCAAGAGTTCTTTGTAAGAGTGGATCATACTGTTCTGGTAATAATCCTTCCGGCCCGGCAAGTTCAATCATTGATTCAAATAAAGACTCCGCTTCATCGCGGCGTCCTGCTTTATAAAATGAATCAACTAACCAACTTGCACAGATGAAGAAACCGCCTTCCCTGCCGGGCAAGCCGTCATCAGCAAGATATCGGAAAACGGTTGGCCCCATTCTTAGGCGTTTATCAATGGCATCTATAGTTGCCATAAATCTTGGATCCGTACAATCGACCAACCCCATGAGTCCAATCATGAGAGATGCAGCATCAAGGTCATCGGCACCGTATGCCGCGGTGTATGCGTTTGATTTTTCATGCCAAGCCTTTTCGAGAATGTCCTCAGCAATAGTCTGACGGAGTTGTTCCCAAGCCGGTTTTTTTCGGTCAAGAAAACGTTCAGAAATCTGAATACCACGATCTACTGCAAGCCAGCACATTACCTTGGAATGAACGTGATGTCGGCGAGGTTTTCGGATTTCCCAGATGCCATGATCTGGCTCATGCCAACGAGCTTCGACAGCCCCGACCATTGCCTCAACAAGCCGCCAGTGCTCACTCGACACAGGTGCCTCGGCCAAAAGAAGTTGCCAGACGAGTTCAGCAATTGGGCCAAAAACATCTAATTGGACCTGTCCGCGAGCCGCATTCCCTACTCGTACCGGTCGAGAGCCAGCATAGCCAGCAAGTTCAGCAATTTCTGCTTCAGCACCAACTTCATGCCCAGTGACTGTGTAAAGAGGCATTAAGCGTTCAGGTGCTGCTGCTCGATCGACAACGGCAAGCATCCAATCAAGAAATGCCATCGCTTCAGAAAAAGAACCTAGCTTTACCAACGCCGACGCCGACATGGCAGCATCTCGAAGCCAGCAGTAGCGGTAATCCCAGTTACGAATCCCTCCGAGGTGTTCTGGAAGGCTTGTTGTTGCCGCGGCTACAATCCCGCCTGTTGGCCCATAGCACAGCCCCTTAAGAACCAGTGCACTGCGGCGAACGAGAGGACCTTCTCTCTTTGGTAGAGCCAATCGGTCGGCCCATGATTCCCAATACAATTTGGTACGTCGGTAACGTTCTTGAGGTGGCAGTGTCTGTTGTTCACGTAGTGAGCCTGTACCGTAGCGGAGCTCGAGCCGAAGTGGTTCTCCTCGCAGGGTAACTGTACCAACAGCCGTTTGATGAGAGCCTTCTTCCAGAAGTTCCCATTC
>CAJQGO010000083.1 GCA_905477565.1 uncultured Planctomycetota bacterium | reverse complement strand
TGTCGATTGGGGCAGACCCCATTACAGGTGCCGCAGTCACGATAGCCGGAACAGCAGGTCTTCCGTTGAAAGGGTTTATGGTTCGAAAAGAACCCAAAGGCCATGGCATGCAACGATATATAGAGGGTCCTGTTGAGACAGGGAACCGGGTCGTCATCGTCGAGGACGTGACCACAACTGGTGGCTCCTCTCTCATTGCAATCGATCGAGCAATTGAGTTTGGCCTCAAGGTAGAGAGAGTCATCACGGTCATTGATCGACTCGCTGGTGCGGCTGAAGCCTTTGCAGCACGAGGGATTCCCCTCGAACCTTTGGTCACTATTCGTGACCTTGGTATCGAGCCAGAATAAACATCCTCTCAATGACACATCGGAAGTATTGTCAGAAAAATGAGATCTCATTCTGATGCATGACGACATATGTTATTTCACAAGAACCATCAAAAAGTAGCGGCTTTGCTCAAAATAAAGTAGTGATTCGCCAGAATTGCTACTATACAGACTGAGAGGGTGTGGACTTCTCATAAGGGATCGTTTGGCATGACAGCACCGCAAACACCTGGCACTCTATACGGTACAAGGCTCGGTCTATTCCTCCTTCTTCTTTCATGCTTTACCCTTCTGCCTGCTGAGGCAGTAGCGAGTAGCAACGCAGGGGAAGACTCAATAAGCCAGCAGAAAGTTGCTGAACTTATCACTCAACTTGGGGACACGAATTATGCAATACGTGAATCAGCAACCCAGCAGTTGCGAGTGATTGCTGATCATGCAATCGATCAATTACTTGATGCAGCTGATCAAAGTAATGATCTGGAGACTGCTCTCCGTGCCCAATGGATTCTTGAGACGGTGTCACTCATTGGCCCGGACGATCCACCAGAAGTAGCCGATTTGTTGAAGAATTTTTCCAGTCGATCGCTCTCCCAACAGATTAGTGCGCTCAGCCGATTGATTCGTCTTGAAGAGAATGCAGGGATCAAGCCTTTGGCCCGTCTAATCCGAACAAATCGATCAGCAAGTACCTCTTATCTCGCGGCACTGATTCTTCTACAGGAGTGGCGACCTGCTGATCCATACTGGCCGCAACTCGCAGAACATATTCCAGATAAACTTAAAATCAGTCGGCGTCCCGCGGCTGTTCTGATAAATGGCCTGGTTGACTTCTCTCAGGTGGCGGATAATCCGGGGAATACATTAGATCAAAAACAAGACGCGTTTGAGAATCTTGAAACGGCTCTGGAAAACTTCCTTGAACTGACGCCATTCAACACACAGACGTTTGGAAGCAATACCACCACACGTGGAGTGAATGATCTTGCTCGTGAGATTGTTGTCCGCTGCCATGCTTGCGCAGCGCTTCAAGCGGGCTTTCCTGATCGCGGTGTTGCAGTAGCCAAAGAACTCTTTGAGTTCATCCCCAAGAATTCAGACAAGTATCAGCTGGCAACTGCTGACGTTCTCTTCTGGGCAGCACACTGCGGGCTTGCCAATCTTGTGAATCATCTCCCGGAGAGCCTAGAGGCGACTATTGAAAACCAGGCGATCACACTCTATGCAGCAGCATGCTGCGAACAGTCAAATGGGAATGCAACTCTGGCAAAAGAGATGGCACAACGCGCCTTTGCTTTAGGCAGTGATAAGACAAATGAACAAATGCTGGCTGCAGTCCGCCTTGATCATTGGGGGCTTGTTGATTGGGCAGACCGTGAGTATCGCCGAGTTATTACAGCGCCCACTTTGTCCGCCCAGCAGATCATCCCATTCTCAATACAGTGGGCCGAACTGCTCAATGACTTTGATCGGTGCGAAGAGGCTTCTGTTATTCTCCAAGATGTATTGACCGGTTCACACGGTACCATCAAAAACATTCGAGTTATGGATTCTCTTGGGTACTCAAAAGAGGCTCTCGCTGCTCGGCAGAGATTTTTTCTATCTCGAGCTGATAAAGAAAAGAATAAGAGAAAAAGCGAGAGACAAGCTCTCGATAAAGCACTTGATGAGTACCCTGAGGAAATCGACACGCTCATTGCGTATTACCACTTTCCAGGTCTCTTGGCCGCTGACAAGGAACACATTGTTGGACTCATTCAAGGAGCATTGAAAAAACTTCAGCAGCGGATCGACAGAGAACCGGATGAACCTAATCCATACAACGAATATGCATGGCTGGTAGCAAATACCGAGGGAGATCTGTTGAGAGCTACTCGATATTCAAAACGTTCTTTGAATCTTGATTTTGATTCAGCAAGTTTTCTCGACACATTAGCGCACTGCTATGCAGCTGCTGGCAACCGAAATGAGGCTATCCGCTGTCAGGTTGTTGCCCTAAGAAAAGATCCTGGGAGTAATACGATTCAAAAAAACCTACAGAAATTCTTATCAATGCAAAAGTAATAATTCTGCACAGATAGAATTACTCTTCAGATCGATAGAGTGGCAGGTACCGATAAGGCACTTGCAGACAGAGAATGGCCTTCGCAGTCACCTGCAGTCTGTCACTTTCTCCAGCAAAGAGGGCTGGGTCCCAACTACCTTGTTCTTCTTCCTCCTGCTCCTGTGTCCTCAGTAAAAATGCTGTGACCTTGGCATACCACGTATCAAATTGCTCACCCTCGATATTCCGAAGCACCTCACTTGATAAAAGTAGAAAGTCCACCGACTCGGCGAATGAGTTCCCTTCCAAAGATGGAGCAAACCCTGAAAGAAAATGAGATCCGTCAATCATTGCAGGCGAGTCATGGGGTTCTTCTTTATATTGGAGAAGAAGCAAGCCAGCGGCTGTTGCTGTGGGGTCTGCAGGACCTGATGCTGCACGTCCAAAACGCGACTGAGGGATTTCTGAAGCACCAGAGAATACCGATTCAAGAAAGACATCCGCTCTTTTGAGCGTAACGACTGACGGTATTATGCCACACGATTCGGCAACGTACATTCCGAGCAATGAACGCAATGTAGGCAGCACCGTTTCAACCGTTTCAGAGGAACTCCGTTGCCATGAGCCTTCTTTTGCCTGACGATCCACCAGACTTTTAAGTGCATAGACAGCATTTTTTTTCAGCACTCTGTCGTTACTTAGAAAACTGGTTTCACAACCAGCTACAACCCCCGAAATGAGACCCTGCAAATCGACTTCAACTGGCCCAACACCTTGTGGATTTGCTTGAGGCCGAGAAGAACCAAGCCACGTGAGTCCTTTTCTAACCACTTCGGGATAATCTTCTAACCACACCGCGGTGGCCGAATCAGGTTCGTGAGTGACTCCCTCTGCAAGAAATGGAAGGAGAGCCAAAGCGGTCGTCGATTCACTATTTCCACCGGTTTGTATTGCAGAAAATTCATCTGGACTCTCTTGCATGCCTGGAGCCAGAGAGTCCGCTACGGCTAAGGGTTTCCACGATCCATCTTCACCTTGCTTTGCTGCAAGCCATGCCAGAGCAGTCATAACAGATTTTTTTGATTGTTGTGACCCACCGTAAAGCGCAGCAAGGAGCTCTTTTGATTTTTCGGTGCTTCGACCTTTCAGACCACCTCGACGATACCGCATTGTCTTTGCCATCGACGAAACAATTGTCTCTGGTAACACACCCGGCTTATTACTCGGGTCTTGTATTCGTATGACGAGAAGCCCGGATGTATCGAGATGATCTGCTGTTGCTAAAAGTGGAATTGAGAACACACCAGTCGGTGTTTCCTTCGTTGTATGAACCACAAGAGTACACCTGAGGGCACCCTCTTCGAGATATGCTGGCTCAATGGTAACCCCCGACGGAGGATTCTCTGCAGCAATAACAACCGGCCCAGTAAATTTTGCTGGAGCCAGATCCACTCCA
>CAJQGO010000082.1 GCA_905477565.1 uncultured Planctomycetota bacterium | reverse complement strand
GTTGGTGAAATCGCAATGTCGAGTGAGTCGCAGGCAAGGAACGCTGCAGAAGTAAAGCGGACAATTTCATTGGTGTCACAGACGATTGAAAGTAACGCAGCGGCGTCAGAAGAACTTGCCGCAAGCTCAGAAGAACTTGGTGCACAGGCACAGGGGCTATGGGAATTGGTCAGGCAGTTTAGACTCTAGTCCGTTTCTTGAAGAAATCGCTGGTTTCGGTGGCCATGCAACAGGTTGAATCTGTTCCCGCTCGTGGCACAGGTTGCCATGAACGCTGAAAATGAAAATGTCCGGTTGTCAGTTCGTCAAGAACGGCATCGTTTTTACGGAATGGCTTCTGTATAGTCCGTTGAATTATTTTGCCTCCCAAGCACATATGTAAAAAAAACTCATGTCCGACTACGCAAATCTTGATTTTACGACGTGGTCTTCGAAAGCGGAACTTGTGGGTGACGTTGCTGAAGTGCTTTCACCTCAATTATTGAAGCAGTATTCCGGTATATCACTAAAGCGGCCGGGCTATGTTTTTCGAGATGGCCTCGACAATTCGTACCGCTCCTTCATTATCTCAGATGATGACCGCAAGTGGTGGAGCATTCTGTGGACTGGGGATCGAGTGCAGGCTGATAATCTGCTCGATGTTGCCATTGATGTCTGGCAGTCACGCCTTCGTAACGTTCTTGATGAATCGTGACATCCTGCTGTGACAGGCTCTTGTGTCGATCAACCCTCAAGACGACGGAGTAGTTTGATATTTCGAATATCGTTTTTCGGGTCCGGCTTGCCGTCGGCCCCCTCTTTTGGTGTCTCGAGAATGAAGGGGACATTTCTTAGTTTCGGGTGAGTTACAAGCAGTTTGAAGGCCTGGCGTCCGATGGCGCCCTGACCGATTCCTTCGTGGCGATCGACGTGTGAACCCTGCTCGCGTTTGGAATCATTTGCATGAATAACCTTGAGTCGCGAAAGGCCTATTGTGTTGTCAAATTGCCGAATCGTTTCGTCAAGCGATTTTTTTGGTTGGAGTGGATAGCCAGCGGCAAAAACATGACATGTATCAAGGCAGACGGCAACACGTTTCTGGACCGATTTGATTTTGTCGATGCGATGAAGCATGGCAGCGATTTCTTCAAATGTATCACCAAGGCAGGTGCCTTGGCCGGCTGTAGTTTCGATGAGAATACCACTGTTGAGTTTTTTGGTTCTGCGTAATGATTCTATAATTCCATCAGCGGCCCGGTTGACAGCCACCGTACGGTCTTGTCCCCCAGCAGCTCCTGGATGCGCCACCACCCATGGAATTCCAAGAAGGTCTGCTCGTTCTAATTCCGTCACGAGTCCTTGTATTGATTTCTCACGGAGTGTGTCATCTCCAGACGCTGGATTGATGAGATACGAATCATGCGCAATGACAAGTTTCAGGTTGGCCTTGCTTACTGCTTCTCGGAAGGCCGTAGCAATCTCTTGGTCGATAGGCTTTACAGCCCACTGATTTACGTTTCGGGTAAATATCTGCATGCAGTCACAACCGGTCTCGGTTGCTCGCTCGACAGCTTTGGGCAGTCCTCCGGATATTGATTGATGTGCTCCAAAGGGGCGAGCCGAACGTTTGCCAGAGGACGATGTGCGTGTTGCAGAAGGCTTTTTCTTTGCTACTTTTGGCATCATGCTTCTTTGGGTAAGAAAGGAAAAAAAGGGGGGCTACTCGTTGAGGATATTCGTCTTTTGCCCATTGATCAAAGGAAGTTTACACTGAGAACATGGCGGCTGTGTTTCAGGGCATCGTTCCAGCACGAACGGAAAATCAAATGGTCCCAGTTTTATCATTTCTTGTCATTGTCCTTGGTATTGCAACAGGGCTTATGCTCACTGTTATGGTCGTTCGCCCTGTTCAAGCAGCGAGACGAGCAGAGAGGCTTGCGCGTATTCAAAGGGATTTTCGTCGTCAAAGAGAACAGCTTGAGGCAAAGTTTATTGATGAAGCAGCTTCAAGTGGAAAGCCTCGTGGTCTGAGATGGTCGGACGTAGCGTTTGATGATGACGTCATGTATGCTCGCGACCGAAAGACTGGTGGCCTGAAAGCTCTTGTTGCTATAGAAGTTTGTTTCGAGGCCATTGAGGGCGGTGGCATGGAGGAAGTTGAGGCAGTGTCGAACGTTCGAGCGGCAACAGCCGAGTTCCTTCATGATGGTGAGCGTTGGTTTACCAAAGGGCGAGTGTTCTTCAATCTTGGGCCAAAAGGACTCATTCGATACCTTCATGCTGATCTCGAATCCGTTGAGTGCGGAGCGACAGCAGGAACGAATCCATCAGCGACGAAACCATCTGCTCTCTAGGGCAGGCGCAGAACGTCTTATCCGGTAGCAGAAAATAGGCGAACAGCGTGGACTTTGTGTTCCATTTCAAGGGAAATTCCTACGAATCACCGGTTTGTAAAGCCGCAGTTTCTCATTCTCGCTCAGTATAGTGTTCAGACTGTCATCCACTGACGCTACGCGCCGATATATCTCGCAGGGTCGATTTCAGTGTTGTTTGCTGACAGGTGGTGGGGGTATGGACAGGCCGGTATTCCGAACGTTCTTTGATCGAAATTGGTGCCTTCTTGTGCTGGCGTCGTTTGTG
>CAJQGO010000081.1 GCA_905477565.1 uncultured Planctomycetota bacterium | reverse complement strand
CTCTATCTCAAAGAGAATCCAGACGTCGCCGAAGAAATTCGCCAAAAAATTGTAACAAGCCGAGAACCTCTCGTGGAAATTGAAAAGGAGGGAGAAGGTGTGACCTGAGACACCATTCATGCTCCATACCATTCTGTAGATACCTTCCTTGAGAAGCCTACTCCCATACACCCCCTCAGGAGACTCTGACTTCTGAGGGGGTTTTTTCGAAGAAATGCTGAACATGCCGCGCTGGGTGCTCACGGTGCTAGCCAGCATACGAACAAAAACGACTGGACTGTATCACACACCGAGACCATGTATAGTGCGACATATCCCCAATGAACCCGACACGTTCCGGAGCTAAGAAACTGATGAAGGCAGACGATCTAAGGGAAGCGTATCTCGCCTTTTTTGAATCAAAAGGTTGCATCCGCAGGCCAAGCGATGTGCTTGTTCCACGGTGGGATCCTTCCGTGTTATTCACACCAGCTGGCATGAATCAATTCAAGGATCATTTCCTGGGAAAATGCAAGCTCGACTTCACGCGAGCAACATCCTGCCAAAAGTGTCTGAGGACCGGGGACATTGAAAATGTCGGGCGGACACCACGGCATCATACGTTTTTCGAGATGCTAGGAAACTTTAGCTTTGGCGACTACTTTAAGCGTGAAGCAATTCTGTGGGCCTGGGAATTTCTTACGAGTCGTGATTGGTTGAACATAGCTCCAGAGCTACTTTCAATAACTGTCTATGAAGACGACGCCGAGGCGTATTGTATCTGGTCTGACGAGATCGGAGTACCATCAACCCGTATCACACGAATGGGTGAAGATGATAATTTCTGGCCGGCAGGTGCTCCTTCCCGAGGCCCTGATGGCGTCTGCGGGCCCTGCAGTGAAGTTTTCTACCGAATGCCAGACGGCAGCGAAGTTGAAATTTGGAATCTGGTATTCACGCAACATAACCGAATCGGTGATCCACCCGATAACCTTCGACCACTTCCAAGCCGTAACATAGACACAGGAATGGGGTTGGAGCGCACATGCGCGATGCTTCAGGGGGTCGACAGCAACTTCCATATCGATATTCTTTTGCCCATTGTTGAAACTGTCGCTGAAACTTGTAAGCAGAAGTACATAGCTGACGACGACAACGGCCGCAGAATACGCAGAATCACTGACCATGTTCGAGCCTGCACATTTGCTATCCATGAGAATGTGCTACCGGGGAACAATGAAGAAAAGTATGTCGTCAAACGACTTTTACGGAGGGCCGTACTCGATGGCTGGCAAATGGGCATGCGAGATCCATTCCTTCACACGCTTCCCCCGGCAGTCATAACGCAAATGACGCACTCGTATCCGGAACTGGCCGAAACTGTTGAGCATGTCACAAGCGTTATAAAACGCGAAGAAGAATCTTTCCTGGCAACCATCGGTGGTGGCCTCACGCGTATTAACAAACTCTTTGACGGAATTCGTTCAACTGGTGGCGGCCTGGTCGGTGGCGAGGATGCCGCTGAACTGTATACAACGTATGGCTTTCCCCCTGAACTTCTTGAAACACTAGCCGCCGAAAGGAATTGTGCGTTTGACTGGAACGGCTTTCGAGACGCCATGGAAGCACACGGAAAAAAATCTGGGGCTGGAACCCGGGGGGAAGTATTCACCTCTGGACCGCTTGATGCATTAAAGAAAGCAATGCATGGATCGGACTTCCTAGGCTACGAAGCCACCAAAACAACCGGCAACATCGTCGGCATTATCGCACAGAATCGGCTCTGCGAATCACTGACAGAAGTAGACGCTGTACCGCCAACTATTGAGCACAACACAGATCAACTCATTACTGTCATTCTGGACAAAACCTGTTTCTATGGTGAATCTGGAGGACAGGTTGGCGACACTGGATTGATCGAAGGACCGAATGGTACTTTCGAAGTGATCAACACCCAAAGAGAAGGCGACTTCTTTCTACACTGCGGCGTTCTGCGAGAAGGTTCAATCGAACTCGGACAAGAGGTCCACGCTCGCGTAGACGAAGATCGACGCAAAGCAATTCGACGAGCCCATACAGCAACCCACCTTATCCATGCCGCGCTACAGCATTTCCTCGGATCACACGCCGTACAGCAAGGTTCAAAAGTTGACGCTGACTTATTACGATTCGATTTCAGTCATGCTTCACCCGTTGGTCAAGAAATGCTCAGGGATATTGAAGTGATGGTCAATGAAGGCACGCTACAAGCGGCACCGGTATCAGCAAACCTCTTGCCGTTGGAGGATGCCCGGCACGCTGGTGCAATGATGCTGTTTGGTGAAAAGTACCCTGACGTTGTCCGAATGGTTTCCATTGATGGACTCAGCAAGGAACTCTGTGGGGGAACCCACGTCGGGAATACAGGTGAAATCGGTCTCGTAAAAATTATTCACGAGGAAAGTGTTTCAGCCGGCACACGACGAGTCGTTGCAATAACGGGACACCGTGCCCTCGAACGGTTTCGACAGGCAGAGGACACTCTTACAGACTCAGCAAATGCCCTTAAGGTCCCTGTGCCTGATCTACCAACTCGACTAAACTCGTTAACAAAAGAACTGAAGGCCCTGAAACGACAAGCTGCAACAAATAAAACTGACATTTCTATTGATGAACTGCTGAATTCAGCAGAGGAAGTCGCCGGCGTTCGAATTGTTGTAGCAGACGCAAAAGGATGCAATGCAGCAGCAATGCGTCAATGCATCGACCAACTTCGTCGAAAGGCAAGCCCTATCGCCGTCCTTCTTGGAAGCGCTGAGAATGGAAAAGTCACTCTTGTTGCAGGAATTAGTCGTGAAGTTGAATCCAAAGGAGTTTCAGCAGGCACATGGATACGCGAACCTGCCGCTCTCGTGGGAGGCCGTGGTGGTGGACGTCCAGATCTAGCACAAGCTGGCGGCAAACTCTCGGCAAAGCTACCTGAGGCACTCACCCTCGCAAAACAGGAAATACGAGGCTGCCTCGAAGACTAAGAGTATCTCCAAGTCTGCAATGCCTTCACACCATAAAGCAACCCATGGTTTACGCCAACAACTTTTCAACGGCTGCTATTGCTGAATCATAATCTGGTTCTTCTGCAACCTCTGGAACAACCTGGACATACTGGACAACGCCTTCGCTATCGAGAACAAAAACTGCTCTCGCAAGAATTTTCAACTCATCGATGAGGACGCCCCAGTCTTTTCCAAAACTACGATCCATATAGTCGCTTCCATTTTTCATGGATTCGATTGATTCGGCACCACAAAAACGGTTCATTGCAAACGGCAAGTCAAGGCTCACCGTCAACGCAGAAACTTTATCACCTAGGGAGGCAACTCTCGCGTTAAAGGTTTTTGTTTGAACTTGGCAGACTGGTGTATCGAGGGAGGGGACAACGCTCACAATAAGTGGCTTCCCAGAGAAATCATCTCTTTTCAGTTGCTGCATCCCATCTGCCCCATAACAACGAAGAGCAAAATCCGGGGCCTTCGCACCAGGCACCAATTCATCACCAACAAGTGTTAACGGATTGCCTTTGAAAGTAACTGCGGCAGAGCGATGGTTCGTCATAAGAGACTCCTTAAGCTAAAATGGAGAGCATTCGGTATGGAGGATGCAGTATTGCCAGACAAAGCAATGACACAACCCCACTCTGGAAACTAACGGACCTTTTAGCATCAGTCAGCCATTCAAGGCATATTTAGACGTGCCTTCCAAACTTACTTATTACTTGAGAAAACAGTTCAGTGATGCGACTTCTCGGACAAACTGGTCAACGTCTTGGGTTAATCCTTCCGGCATTTGCGATTATTCTTGAGCTCAATCACACAATTAGCCTTGGGCAGATGCTGATGGTGCTGGTTGCCTCGGTGTGTCTTTTTGGCATAGGCCGTATTCTAGATGGCTACGGGCAAACCTAGATGGCTCCTTTCTAGTGTCCCAATGGCAATCGACTCAGCTACTCATATACCTCGTGTCTCTTTGGAGAGCCTTCATGTTTACCCCACTTATTTTCAAACC
>CAJQGO010000080.1 GCA_905477565.1 uncultured Planctomycetota bacterium | reverse complement strand
ACTCGCTGATGTCCTTGAAGAACGAGGCACATCTATTGCATACGCAATCCACCCAGTTGCCGGAAGAATGCCAGGTCATATGAACGTGCTGCTCGCTGAGGCCGACATACCGTATGAACAACTCTGCGAAATGGATGATATTAACCCCACTTTTCCTGAAACCGATGTGGCTATCGTTATCGGTGCCAACGACGTTGTGAACCCCGCTGCTCGTAATGATCCTGATAGCCCGATTGCAGGCATGCCCATACTCGATGTTGATAAAGCGCAAACAGTCATTGTGATCAAGCGATCACTTTCACCCGGGTTTGCTGGAATCCCAAACCCACTTTTTGCGGCAGACAACACGCTGATGTATTTTGCTGATGGAAAAAAGGCCTTAATCGACTTAACTGCTGCCATCGCAAGAGACTAGCCCTCATAGCACGGCTGACCAAAGCGAATCTGACAACAGCAAACCAGAACGAGTCAGTCGAATGCGGCAGCCGTCATCTTCAGCAAGGCCAGCGGCAACCCATGCTTGAATTGGTTTCTTGGCTAAATCATCAACCTCAAAACCACTTGCTTGAAAGAATGCTAGTCGGTCTACACCACATTGTTGGCGAAGACCAAGAACGAGTCTTTCCCGAGCTGCTCCCTCTGGCGTCATCGTTTCAACATCGCCAGTAACACTCTGATCATTGAGTAGTTTTTTTATCCAGGCACTCACGCTTCTCACATTTGTCGTTCTTTTCCGTCCATCGAACCGAGCGGCTCCGGGACCAAATGCTTCCCATGTCCGACAATCCCAATAGGCTTCATTATGCCGACAGGTCATAGCCGGCTGAGCAAAGTTTGAAACTTCATACTGCTGATATCCCGCAACCGACAACTGATCTATCACCAACTCATACATTTCTCGTTCAAGATCTTCCACAACTGGAGTGAGTGTTCCCCGTGCGCGCTTTCCCCAAAAAGCAGTCCCTTCCTCCCACGTTAAACAGTAGACAGAAACATGATGGGCACAGAGGGAAATAATCTCCTCAACATCGCGAGCAACCAGATCGAGCGTTTGCTCCGGAACAGCTATTATGAGATCGACACTTACCGTTAAGTCAGATTCCCTTAACAGCTCCATCACCCGCCGCACATCACTCGCTCGATGGTCGCGATCAAGTTTTTCGAGTGTCATTGAGTTAAGGGACTGAACACCTAGGCTTACCCGATTAATCCCACACGCTTGAAATGCCTCGATCATAGCTTCGGTAACGTCTAACGGGTTCGCTTCGATCGTCACCTCGGCCGCCGGTGATGGCTGCAAGGCGTCATGAAACTCTGAGAACAAACGCTTCACACCGTCGGGCCCAACATGCGTCGGGGTGCCACCTCCGAGATACAGTGTGTCCAATTTGATTGGCTGGCTGAGCCGCTTTAGCTCAATACCTAAGGCTGTGAAATAGTCCTCAAAAAGATCGTCTCGTCCTGCCACTAATGTAAAATCACAATAACCACAGCGATGTCGACAGAAAGGCACGTGAACATAGGCATGCCGAATACAACTGTTCACAGCCACACCTGAAGGCGGCCGCCTAATAGATCAGGCAGCCTCTTTGAAAGTATTTGCCCGATGCGTTCATCCGTATATCTGGTGGAATAATGGGCTGCAATAATCACCTCATTCTGAAAGCGTTCTCGGCGAGCAAGAAAGTCCTCGAGGTGCATGTGGCCGTATTTATGAATATTCTCACGGCGGTGACTCTTCGCAACAAATGTCATCTCTGTTATCAGAATCATCGCCTCATACATGGCTGGACATCGATCTAATCCATCTGGGTTGGAATCACCAAGGTATCCGACCAGTGGGGTTCGTACCTCATCGGTCACATCCGTACCCGAAAGCCGTAGATCACGAATCTGATTTCCTGAAAGACGCTGATATTGATTTTTGAGTTTGCGACGCCGGTCCCAGACAACATAGCCCACGCTTGGGAGCGTATGGCACGTACTCGACACTGTCACAACATGCTCTCGCGAAAGTTCGATCTCTTCCCCTGGACAAGCTGGAAGAAGCGTGCAAGGGAGCCGACCTTTATCGAGATCGGATACTGCACGTAAAAGTCTCTCAATTCGCCCGATAGACTTTTCAGGCACATAGATCGTTGGTGGATCCATTTTCATCATGCGGCGGCGAGCAACATACACTGGCAACGCTGCAATGTGGTCAAGATGAGTATGGCTAATGAACCACGTAGACGTTGCCATAAAACCCCATGGCTGGCCACCAAGGTCAAAGCCCAGCTTCAATTCAGGCACGCGCCAGTAACTCTGGACAGCCGCTCGGGAATAGCCTTCGACCGTAAGGCCCTTGTGCGAGAGTGATCGAAACGGAGCATTGTCAATCATGAAAGTCCTTCTGACACTGACTCTGTCGGCAAGCGGTACTCCAACCAAATTTCATCAAACAGGTGTTTCTGCCTGGTGATTAATGTGCCACGGCGAACAAGTTCCAAGGCGGCAAGAAAGATTCCCACAACTCGCATCCTCGGCATGTCGTCATCAAAAAACGATGTGAACGCAACTTTCCCTTTATCTTTGAGTTCTTGTTCAATACGCTCAATATGTACTTCAATCGGTGTATCGTCTTGAATAATCTGTCGTGGTTTTCTTCGTTCTTGGCGTTCGAGAACTCGCGTGAAGGCTCCCACAAGATCCCACACCTGCGCATCTGCAAAGTGAATCGTTGCTGGTGGACCCTTCCGTGGCAACTCCTCTGTATGAGAACGAATAAACCGTGATTCCCACTCTCTTGCCCGGTCTTCCAGCAACACCGCTGCATCTCGAAACTGTTTGTATTCAAGCAATTTCTCAACCAAGTCTTCTCGAATTGGTTCAACTGCCTCTTCTTGTTCTTCTGGCCGAGGCACAAGAGCTCGTGCCTTAATCTCCAGCAAAACACTGGCTAATTCAACAAATTCACCGACCTGATCTATCGCCAGTTCCTCCAACACCTCAAGGTAAGCGACAAACTCCTCCGTCACTTTGGCAATCGGTACTTCGGTGACATCGACCTCATGTTTTTTTACGAGATACAACAAAAGGTCGAGAGGCCCGGCAAAGACATCTAGGTCGACTTTGAAGCTCACAAACGTACTCCTCTCTCGCTGCCTGATTTACATTTTCCTGACGGGAATCAAACGCGTGCCTCCCGAACAATCGCACCTTTTTATTGGATTCAGGTACCATAGTTTAACGGTAATTATGTTTTATTCTTTAACAAAGACCTATGACTGAATACTCCAAACATCCTGACAGCCTGTGGGCTCCATGGAGATTGTCTTATATCAAGGGGAATGTTGAAACCGGTACCTTGCCGGAACCGGACGCATGGCGGCCTGGAGCCGATAAAAGCTGTTTTCTCTGCCGCGCTGCGGCATTATCGGAAAACCATGATCGTGATCTTGGCGTTTTAGAACGAACAAGCCAGAGCCTTGTGATTCTGAATCGCTATCCCTATACGAATGGTCATCTCCTTATTGCACCTCTTCAACATCAAGCTACGCTGCTGGAAATTGATGCACCCACATTACTCGACCTTCAACAGCTACTGGCGGTATGGTGCCAGCGACTGACAAAAGCAATCCAAGCACAAGGCTTCAATATTGGACTGAACCTTGGTCAGGTCGCAGGTGCTGGGGTACCAGGACATTTGCATTGGCATCTCGTACCGAGATGGCCCGGTGATGTAAACTTTATGACCAGTGTTGGTGGAGTGAGGGTACTTCCCCAGGCGCTGGATGACTTATGGGACCAATTGAGAGCCTGTCTATGACACGAAAAGCGGGAGACCAGGCAGAGCATTGCGAGATCATGCAACTACCTTGCAATTGGCAGGTTCGTGAAGCAGCTATCCTTGCACCGCATGCCATGCATGCAATCAACTCAGCAGGCCGCGTACATAAAGAAAGTCCTCATCCCTTCCGAAGCCCCTATCAGCGTGATCGGGATCGCATTGTGCACTCCGCTGCGTTTCGACGACTTGCTCATAAAACACAGGTTTTTACCGATTACCCAGGCGATTACCACCGAAGCAGACTCACCCACACACTGGAAGTTACAAGTATTGCCCGAACGCTCGCTCGCTCTCTTGCATTAAATGAAGACCTCGCGGAAGCCCTCGCTCTTGGCCACGACATCGGGCATCCGCCACTTGGCCATGCCGGGGAAGACACGCTTGATGAATTGCTTCGAGAAGCCGGCGGATTCAACCACAATCGCCAAGCTCTTCGAATCATGACATTGCTTGAACAGCGATACCCTGGCTTTCCTGGGCTTAACCTTTCCCAAGAAGTTCTGGATGCGCAATCTGTCAGAGCGAAACTACCGACTGCTCCACCTCCACTACTTGAGACGCAAGTAGTCGATGCTGCCGATTCAATTGCCTATGACACGCACGATGCGGATGATGCGATTGAGTTGGGTTTCGTGCAACTCGATGAATTACTTGAACTTCCGCTTGTTGCAAAAGCGGCTGAACATGTTGATTTTCAGCATGGAAAACTTGATCCACTCTTACTGCGTAGAGCGGTGCTTCATGAACTTATCGAATTGCAAGTAGCTGGACTGGTAACAGAGACTTCTTCTCGGTTACGTACTATGAGCGACACCTCTGTTGCTAGCATCAAGAAAGCATCTGCTGGAGGCAATCGGCTTGTAATGCACGACCAGAACATTCATCAAGGAAAACAGGAGTTGGAGGAATTTTTGTTCCAGCGAGTCTACCGAAGTGATCAAGTCATGAAGATCCGGAAACAATCACAAGAGAAGATGCGTAATTTATTCGTGTGGTATTGTGAAACTCCGCGTGCATTGCCATCGGGCTATTTTGAGCGATCTGAAACTGTCGGAGTGCTACGAAGTGTTGCTGATTATATCGCTGGCATGACCGACCGTTTTTTCAATCGAGACGCCGCCCAACG
>CAJQGO010000079.1 GCA_905477565.1 uncultured Planctomycetota bacterium | reverse complement strand
TCAATGATTTCAGTATCGGGTCGTCCTTCTTTAATCCAACGATCAATGACGCCACCCTGCTGAATCCTCTGATTCCCAACATCTCCATTAAGCAGATGGAGTGCCTGTGATAGACTTGGATCCATACTCACTGCACAGGAACAGACTTCCTCCCGAGTAGCCCTTCCGAACGTGGTCAGAAAGTACGTTGACGTACGACCATCGGCTACCTGAACTGCCCGAGCTCCCTCAGGAAGACCTGGAAACTTGTTTTTTGTTTCGGTTACCTGAGCGAGAATGTCAAGAAGCACCTCTGCCCGGATTCGTCGCACAGCCGAATGAGAGAAATTCGAGTTGTCGAGCACATTTGTATCATTCGTGTCGCACGCTCGCTGATATGTTTTTGAATTTACAATCTCCCTGACAAGTCCTCTAAAATCCCACTTTGACTTCACGAGATGGCTTGCCAGAGCATCAAGTAACGGGCCATTCACTGGTGGATTGCTTACACGAAAATCATCCGGCTCATGAACAATGCCTCTGCCAAGAAAATGAGTCCACACAAGGTTGGCAATTCGCTTTGCAAAAAATGGATTTTCGGGTGATACCAACCACTCTGCAACCGCTTCTCGCCTGTCCCGATTCGCGACTTCCGCTTCACCTCCTCCTAAATATTTCGGCGCCACCGTCTGACCGGACACAGGATGCTTCATCCCACCACCACCAGAGTTGTAGATGATGGTCTCTCGAGGATCATCTGCCCTCTTTCTTCCGATTTGGGCAAAGAAGGCTGCGAACCCGTAGTAGTCATCCATTGTCCATCGATCAAATGGGTGATTATGGCACTGCGCACATTGAATCCGCATCCCCAAGAAGGCCTGCGCAACATTTTCGGTTAACTTCAGGGTATTTCTTTCGGCCTGATAATAATTGGTGGGAGGATTTTCAAAGGTGCCACCAGAGGCCGTCACCAAGTCTCGCACCATTTGATCAACCGGCTGGTTTGAGGCGATGCGACGATCAAGCCATTGGTGATACAGCAGGGCGCCCTTTTTATCTACGATATTATTGATCGAGCGGATTTGTAGGATTTCTGCCCATTTCATTACCCAAAGATCGACAAACTCTTTTCGACCGAGCAAGTGTTCGATGTACTCCGATCTTTTTTGTGGGGATGTGTCAGCAAGAAAGTCCTCTCTTTCTTGTTGGGTAGGGAGCAGCCCAACAAGATCAATACTGACCCGACGCAAAAATGTTTCATCATTACACACTTCGGAGGGTGCAATGCGGAGGCTCTTGAGTTTTGTGTCAACGAGATCATCTACCCAAGTGTTTCCTTCAGATTTGGGATAGTGAAAGGTGAGATTCTTTGGAATGACGACAACTGGAACGCCGACGGTTATGGTGTCGTATCGGGCCATAACAAATGATTCGCCTCGCTGGCCACTAGAAGTATTTCCAGACGACGTAATGCCTACGGATGAATCATTATTTGATCCGTACCAGACGAGATCTGTTACATCTCTATCAGTACCATCTGAGAATCGGGCAACGGCAACCAATTGCTGGGTAGCTTGTTCACCTTCAAGAAGAGTTGTGGGCGGGTACAGATCGACCGCCTGTAATGTCGGAATATCTTTGCCTGCATTTGGATCGTCCTGTGCCCCTGCTGTAATCCACCGAATGAGACGATCTGCAAGTTCGCTATCTTTCTCAAATCGCTTCCCGCCTGTATGAGCAACAGCACCCACCGCTTTCTGAACAACTAGGCTCCCTTCTGGATTCGCAAGATTAATCCTTCGCCCGGGCATTTCCCGCGTCAATCGGTGATAATCACCAGCCGGGTCAAAACCGAACAGGGAAAGCCGAAACCCATCCTTCCCACGTGCTGCCCCGTGACAACTCCCCATATTGCACCCGGCACGCGCAAAAACGGGCATGACGTCCAAACGAAACGACAGTGGAGGTTCCTTACCTGCCGATTGCACGCTCACTGGAAGTTCAACCTGATGCCCACCGTATGACACAACCAGCACCGTATCACCGTCCTGTTTCGGAGAAAGCCGAATGGACATGCCGGCTTTCCCATCAATCCGTTCAAGCGTGGCACATTCTGGATTTTTGAAAGCCATCTTGGCAGAACGCGTTACGTCTTCCGTCACACCATCTTCACGCGTTGCCTGAACAATAATTGTTTGGAAATCTCGTGCTGAATCGAGTCGTACTGCAGGCGGAAAAACATTTATTTCTCTGACTGCTTTTTCTTGAGCCCACAAAGAAGTTGTGGCAAGGCAACAGAGGGTTGTTCCAATGCACTTCCAAAAAACATGGCCTCTCATCAAGTACTTTTTTGCTCCAGCTTCGTCTATCACTGAGCAGCTCCTTTGGATTCTTGCGCTGGAACAGGCTGCGAAACAGCCCGTGCCTGAATTCTCAATTGCTCACGACGTGAAACTTTTTTCTTCTGTTGTTCTGGCTTTGGTGGCTCCGGCTTTGGAGCAGCTGACACCTTCGCTGGTAGTGGCTTATCGATTCGAAATTCGGTCGCGGCCATGCGATGGACAATCTCATGTCCCTCCTGAGGAACATGCACTTCACAGACAATGTTTGCATGCCGACCAGCTGGAGCATCAGCGGCAACGGTGACTGGAAACTCGACCTCCTTACTCTCTGAGGTAATCACAAGGGGCTCAGCCGTTGTTTTAGCAGGAAGTCCCAGTAACACAGCCTTCGCTTCACCCGTGAAGGCCTTTGGGACGGTAACTGTACCGGTGAATGTTGTGTTCTGTCCCTGCTCTGCCATTCCCTTGTCGAGTGCCACCTGAATAAATGGCTCGGCGACGGTGAGGTTTACGGGCTGAGATGAGATCCGTATTGCTGGACGACCCTTCGCATCTTCTCCCTGAAATGTCACCGTTGCAGACACAACAACATCCCAATCATGAATAGGAGCCTTATCGCTTGCGTTAATCGGATACACCACCTCAGTTTTGTCAGCGGGCACATCGACGCCAGATGCCGCACCGATTCCAGGTGGCTTGAAGGGAAAGAAGAGTCGGACCTTTCCTTTGAATCCTTCGTCTTTATGGACACGAACCAGAAGATCTGCTTTTCCATTTTTCACAAGCGGAACGGCAGGCTGAACGAGTTCTAAAGAAACCGGAACTTCTTCAACAACGGCTACGGGCATTTTTGTACTTCGACTGTACCGCCATGGAGTACGATTTGGGTTGCCATGAATCATCTCGGTCGCCTGCTGCAGACCGCCCAGCACCTTCGTTTGATCAGCCGCGTCTACGGCTTTATATTCAGCCATCGCTGCGGAAAGTGGTGCATCCTTTGCAGCCTCGAATACAACAAAACTCCCCGGTGCGCCATTTTGAAAGTTCGGGCATGTCGCAGTAACACCTTTGGGAAGATTCTCAGAAAGGAGCTTTAACTCGGCATTAAAGTTACTTCGTGAGGCGTTAAGGATTACGGTCGTGCGATTTCCACGCGGAACTTGAGGAAACAAGTCATTCTGAGTTTTTGTTTGAGACGGAGGCACTGAAAGTTTCACAAGTGGCACAATCGGCTCAACCTCGATCCACCAAACAAAAGTATCCCCTCCACGCTTCTGGTGATCGCTTACCCGAATAAGAAACGAGCCTTCTTCAGGTGTTGTTACGTTCATCAGGCTGTCGGGCCCCGACGAATCATCGTTGCCAGTTATCCGAGTGTGTTTTTCGTTATCTCGATAGGCATTCAAGGTCAAATCAATCGGTGAACCAACGCGTCTACCCCACCCCTTCACGGACCATTTTGATCCTTTTGGTGCTTCGATTCGCATCCAGTCAGTGTCATTGTCCTTTTCAAGGAGCCCCCAGATAGCAGCTGGGGCAGGGACAGATGGATTCCCATCGGGTGAATCATTGGAGTCTGTCTCCTTGCTCACCGGAAGATTTGTCACTCGCAGTGGAACGGCTTCAGCCGCAATCACTCCGTCACGTTGCGGATGCACCGAAAGCAATTGGCTTATTTCAGAGGAAGCACGAGGAAAAGTATTTGGGATTTTTACTTTTGACTCAAAGGCGCCCGCTGGATCACCAAGCCATTTCACCACCACCTCTGACCCCGGATTTGCCCCCGGAGGAAGTGCGACTGATGGCGTTGGAAATCGGCCAATATGCAGAAGATAGCTGCAAGCTGAACTGCCACCGTAGGCACTTTCGCGTACCCGAACAAAAAAGTTCCCGTCTTTGGGGGCCGTGAAGGCCATTATTGCATCTTGTTCCATCAACGGATGGTCATCACTCGCGGTGAGTACAAAACCATCGCCGTCAACAATATCGATATAGGGGTCAAAGGGCGTGTAATTAAGCCGAACACCGTCGACTGCAACCGAGAGGCGATTGCCTTTCTTGAGTCCTACCTGATAACAGTCAACATCTTCTTTCTCCACAACCCCAGCAATTGTCAGACCACCAGTCTGTGGGACTTGAATCGCCTGCGCTTCTTCTACCGTGTTATTGGACGGCTTTTTCTGAGAAGAGTCAGTTTCCGCCTCGACGACCTGCGGGAAAGGTCCGACTCGAAAAGTACGAAGATGCGAAAGACCCTTTTTGGTGCGGATTCGAAAGCGGTGGTTACCAAAAGGGGCATCCTCGGGAACGTTTAGCACCACTCTCAACTGCTTCTCGTTTACTGATTCAATCTTTGTCTGCCGGACAATCCCGTCTTCAAAAAAAAGAGCCTGTGGTTCGTGCAGATTTGTGCCGAACACAAGGACTTCAATTTCACTTCCTCGAGGTGCACCAGCAGGCACAATTTTACCAATCGTTGGCGCGGCTTGGCATATATGAGAGAGGAGCACGAAACTACAAAGAGCAGTTGCAGCCATTCGCACAATTCGTTGATAATTTTTCCTATTTTCCATCACACGTCTATCTTCTTGAGGAGGGGGTGGATCAGAAAATACACATCCATAAAGCAGGGATGGGTCAGACGAGCAACTCGTGCCGAACCTTCCCGCCATCAACAATCTCGACCGGTCGCGCTCCAGGAGCCATCAGTTCCTTCTCCGCGACAATTCCGAGGCAATGGTATACCGTTGTTGCAAGATCCTCGATTGTCACTGGGCTATCAAATGGCTCCGCTGCGATCGAATCAGACGCACCGTGAATCAGACCCTTCTTCACCCCACCACCAGCCAGCACAGTACTGAAAACTTTCGGCCAATGGTCGCGTCCTGAATCCTTGTTTATTTTTGGTGTACGACCAAATTCGCTTGACACCATAACGAGTGTTGAATCAAGTAACCCACGCTGTTCGAGATCACCTATTAACGCGGCAAATGCCTGGTCAAAAGGCGGAAGCGTACGATCAATCCCTTGTTTCAATTTTTGATGCATATCCCAGCTGCCATATGACATTGTGACAAAGCGAACACCTGCTTCGACGAGTCGTCGTGCAAGAAGCATCCTTTGCCCTGCTTGATTGCGACCGTATCGGTCTCGCAATTCTTTGGGCTCAACATTGATGTCAAATGCTGCCTGCGCTTTGGATGAGCTAACGAGGTCGTACGCTCGCTGATAAAAACTATCCATGGCCATTATGTTGTCCGAACCCTCAAGACGATTAAAGTGCCTACCAACAACATTCCGAAGATGGCGTCGAGACTCGAATCGCTTTGCATCAACGCCACCGGGCAGTGAGAGGTCTCGGACTGTGAAGTTCGTACTTGCTGGGTCTGAACCAAGGGTAAACGGACCATACGCACTTCCAAGATAGCCGGCTTCTGCATCTGGAGCTGGCAGATTCGGCAAGCAGACATATGGGGGAAGGTTTGCTCGCGGACCGAGTTCGTGTGAAACCACACTCCCTAAGCTTGGATAGGTGACTGCAGGGCTGGGGCGATACCCAGTGAACATGTTATGAGTGCCTCGCTCGTGAGCCGCCTCACCATGAGTCATCGAACGAATAACTGTAATTTTATCGGCGATCTTTGCCGTCTTTTTGAGGTGCTGATTAAAGCGAATACCGGGCAACGATGTCTCAACGGTTCCCATCTCGCCCCTGTACTCAAGTGGTGAGAGTGGTTTAGGATCAAAGGTCTCCTGTTGCGACCATCCTCCTGGAAGCCAAATATGGATAACGCTCTTCGCAGTTCCTTCAAAATGTTCGAACTGCTTTGCATCAGCTTGAGCAGCCCGCATGCTCAGAAAGGACCCCAGCGAAAGACCAAAACCAGCCAAGGAACCAACTTGTAAGAATTCTCTTCGGTTCCCCGACTTTAGTTGACGCAAAAAATCACAACGAGTACCCACCGCATGCGAGATGTCATGAGGATTCACGGGCTGTCTCCCTTAATAAGTAGTCCCAAAACAATAGTTTACGTATACTCAACAAAATGGCGACGATACCTGCAGTAATGTTAACTATCGGTTGCCTATTACGCACCAATCGGGGTGTCGAAAACGACTAGATTCCTTGTGTAAACAGCTGGTGCTGTATCGAACAAACCAGCAGAACCACCATAAAGGGGGGGGTAATTGAATGGCTGTTCAGGTAACCAATCTGCAAAACGACCGAACCATCGAAGTGGCTACGACCGGAAAACTAACCCGTGCCGACTATGACGAATTTGTTCCTGTTATCGAATCGGAAATGAAAAAGGGGAAAGTTAAGATTCTGTTTTCAATGCACGACTTTTCCGGCTGGGATGTCGGTGCACTGTGGGAAGATATCAAATTTGACATGAAACACTTCGGAGAAATTGAGCGCGTTGCCATGGTTGGTGAAAAGAAATGGGAGCAAGGCATGGCATGGTTTTGTAAGCCGTTTACGACGGCAAAAATTGCTTACTTCGATCAAAGTGAAATCGACGCAGCACGCTCCTGGCTACAGGGTGAATAATTCGTCTCTTGGTTTGCTGCGAATAACCCGGATTATTTTCGATGACACTTATTAATTCCATCAGGTGTCATCGGCAAGCGTTCGTTTGCCTCGCAGAAGATGATGGTAGTGCTGGGCAAACCGATGGGCTTCATCACGCACATATTCCAACAAGCGTAAGGAATACGCATCTCGTGACAGACGTAACGGTTCTGATTTTCCGGGTAGGAAAATTTCTTCTTCCCTTTTGGCAATCGACAGAATGCATGGGGGTACGACTCCCAAGGAATTTAATGCATCAAGCGCAGCAGACAGTTGACCTTTGCCACCGTCAATAAGAAATATATCCGGAAGTGATGCTCCTTCTCGTAGCAGTCGGGAGAACCTTCGCAAGACAACTTCGTGAATACTTTTGAAGTCATCAATACCGTCAACCGTTTTAATTCGGTATCGCTTGTAACCTGGTTTAAAAGGAAGACCGTCAATAAACTGAACAAGGCTGGCAACTGTTTCATTGCCGGCCAGATGCGCAATATCAACACCCTCTATGACACGTGGTGTCCCCGAAAGCCCCAGGACTTTCTCAAGGCCGGCAAGCCCTTTTTTCGGATCGACAAGGAACACCTCGGGTTGAACATGCTCCTCGAGATCGCCACGTTCATGAAGCCGTTCAAGAAGTCTGATTTCATCGCGAAGCCGTCCCGCCTTTTCATATTCAAGCCCTTCCGATGCCGCTACCATTTCGGCGTGCATCTCTTTCAAGAGCCGTTTTTTTCCACCCTCCAAAAATGTCTTAAGTCGGTTGATATCCTTTCGATAATCCGCCTTTGTAATCCGTAAATTACATGGAGCCGTACATTGATCGATTGATGCTAGCAGGCATGGGCGAAACCATCGCCACTGGGGATCATCTCCATCGATATCAAGCGAGCACGTACGGAACTTGAAAATTCTCTGAAGCACAACGATCGCCCCACGAAGACTCCCTGCACTTGGAAATGGGCCATAGAGCTTCACACCTTTTGAGGCCGGGGATCGCGTAAATTCGATCCGAGGAAAATCTTCGTGCGTGGTAATCTGCAGATAAGGAAACGTCTTATCGTCTTTAAGCAACGAATTAAATCGTGGCTGAACATCTTTGATCAGCCGACTCTCAAGAAGAAGTGCATCAACTTCACTATCTGCCTCCAGATAGTCAATGTCTCGTATTTCACGAACAAGGTCAGCTGTACGTCGATCAACTTCTGCCGCCTTGAGAAAGTAACTCCCAGCTCGGCTCCGTAAATTATTTGCCTTTCCAACATAGATAACTCGACCGGCACCGTCCTTCATCAAATAGACACCTGCCGTCTGTGGAAAGTCTCGAACCTTCTTCGACGCTGCAGCGAAGTCGGGAGTCATGGACAATCCATCAGTATCTGCTGGAGATGTTTCGGAATGTAGATCAGAGGAATCACTCATCCATGCATTCTATGAGGAAAATACCTTTTGCCATCCACCTCAGAAGAGGATTGGGCTCAAAATGCCTTCCCTTTTGGCCCTCGCGGCGAGTGCATCTCTATTCTTAGACGCCCACCCGACTGCGTAAATCTTCCTCCAGAAGATTGAGCCGGCGTTCCAACACAGCCTTCACAGCCGGCAGTTCTTCTGGAGACGTCGGTTGAGATGCGGCGAAAAGATAAAACTTGATTTTTGGCTCAGTGCCAGAAGGTCTGGCTGCTACCGCATTGCCGAGTGGAGGAAACAAAAGCTCTGAATCTTTCTTCCCTGTACTTTCCGCATCAAGAAGATCAAAGATAACGAGGTCTCCTTGCTCGCCCTCGAATGACAACTCCCCTTGATCAGGATCGTGGACTTTCAGTTGACCGTAGTCTCTTGTTCGTCTCACGGCCAGGCCTCCCAACTCTATTGGTGGATTAGCACGCAGGCCTGTCATGATCTCCTGCATTCGATCATCCCTACTGCTCCCGGCAATTTGATCGCCACCTGTCGTTCAAGATGGCACCCATGTGTGCAGAAAAGATCGTCGAGTTTTTGATGCAATGTCCTTCCTTGGGCTTTGAGCTCTGCTGCTAACTCAGCCAGAAGTAACGCTGCAACACTTGCGTCTTTATCACGGACATGCGTTCCCGCCAAATACCCATGAGACTCTTCACACCCAAAAATAAAGTGTTCTGGCCCAATATCATCGATCGTTCGACCAATCCATTTAAAGCCAACCTGGAGCCCATCGATGACGTTCACTCCGTGCTTTTCTCCAATGTGACGAACAAGGCCACTCGTAACAAGAGTTGTAACAACCGCATCTGTTGACTGGAGAACATTTTGTCGACTCCTGGTTTCAAGTACCCATTCAGTCAATAAGGCCCCGAGCTGATTGCCTGTAAATGTTTTCCACTCACTATCTTTCTCCGGTCCCACTGCAGCGGCTGCACCCAGACGATCGCAATCTGGATCACTTGCCATAACGATATCATCAGATCGACTGCGTGCTTCTTCAATTGCTCCAGTGAGTACCTCTGGATTTTCCGGATTCGCAACATGTCCAGGAACATTCGGAAAGTCTCCATTGGGCTCAGCTTGTGGAGCGTACAGCCTCACGTCCTGAAAACCTGCCCCCTGTAACACAGGAAGAACAGCGGTAGCACCGACGCCATGCAGCGGTGTGTACACAACTGAAAGTTCACGAGGACCGGTTGTTGCCTGTTCCAGAACAGCACTCACGAAAGCCGGATCAATCTCATCTTCCATGAAAACAACCCGTCCGTCTTGAACCCCATCATCAAATGGATATCGGCTGATTTCATCGACATGCATAACCCGTTCAATGATGCCTTTATCGTGAGGCGGTAACACTTGAACGCCACCAGACCAGTACACCTTAACTGCATTGTCACTCGGCGGATTATGACTCGCCGTAACCATAATTCCACATGTACTCTTGGTATATCGAACCGCGTAGGAAAGCTCTGGAGTACTGCGGTATCCTCGTAGAAAAAAGATCTTGAACCCTGCTGCTAAAAGAATTTCACTACACAGTCTGGCAAAATGTTCTGAACGATGTCGTGTGTCATATGCGATCGTACAACTAGGATCACTCTCTGCCCCACTGGTTGCCATGACATGCTCAGCAAGACCTTGGGCACTCTCTCCAATCGTACGGTCATTAATTGCATTTGATCCAACCGGAAACATTTTTCCCCGGCGTCCCCCAGTGCCAAAGGGAATGACTGTCCAATAGGCATCGTCCAGCGACTTCCAGATTTCCTTATCTGCTTTTGCACGAACAATGAGATCCGCAAGTTGCTCAGCAAACTCTGCATACCGCCGTTCCCTCAACCAGGTTCGCATAGTCGCCAAAGAATGGTCAGTAATCACACCATTCTGATGGGCTTCATCTAAACGTGCGAGACAATCAGTCACTAAATCAGCAGACATTGACGCCATCAATAACTCCATAGAAACACGGGTGTCCGTCAGGTTTTGTTTAGATTTATACTCCTCAACTTGAAAACATGCAGCCATTTCCAATGGAAAACCTATGAAGAATGATCCCGCAACGAATTCAGAGCATTCTGAACCACTTATTGTCAGCGTCTCGGGACTCCGAGGAATCGTCGGAGAATCGCTCACTGACGATGTTGCTGCGGCATTTGCCTGCAGTTTCATCGAAACTCTTCCTGCCGGGCCCATAGCAATCGGAAGAGATGGTCGGGAATCTGGACCAGCACTCAAAGAGGCCATCATCAAGGCAATTGTCGCCAGTGGTCGAGATGTACTCGACTGTGATGTCGCTTCAACGCCAACAGTCGGAGTTGCTATTGTTGAAAATAGTGCAGCCGGGGGCATACAAATATCAGCCAGTCATAATCCATCGCCGTATAACGGACTCAAGCTTTTCTCATCAGAGGGCCGTGTTCTCCCTGCTGTAGCTGGTGACGCGGTGCGATTACGATTTGAGGCTCTTCGAAGGAGTCCACCAAAGATCCAGAAGGAGTCTACACATGGGAGCGTCTTTACAATTGAAAGTACACTTCCACATCTCCACAAGGTTCTTTCCATTGTTGATGTTGATTCAATTCGTAAAGTGAAACCAAAGGTGTGGATAGACTGCGGCCACGGTGCTGGCAGTCGACTGGCACGACCGCTCCTTGAGGCACTTGGCTGTGAAATCACTGTTGTTGGAGAACCTCCTGACGGCCAGTTTGAACATGAACCTGAACCGACAGCAGATAATCTCATTGATTGGTTACCCCGGGTACCAGCGGCCGGAGCTGACATTGGCTTCTTTCAAGATCCCGATGCGGACAGACTCGCTATAGCAAGTCATGACGGGGTCTATGTAGGTGAAGAATTAACGCTTGCTCTTGCAGCAGATGCCGTACTCATGAAATCTCCTGGGCCGGTCGTCATCAACTGCTCGACAAGCCAACTCACTGCGCATCTTGCAAAACGACACGGCTCACCATGCACGCTTTCGGCTGTTGGTGAAGCGAATGTTGTCGATGAGATGCTGAAGAGGAATGCTGTTTTAGGGGGTGAGGGGAACGGCGGCGTAATTGATCCTCGTGTTGGGCTGGTTCGAGACTCCTTTGTCGCAATGGCTCTTATTCTCGAACGCATGGCCGAAGGCGGAACACTCACACCTCTTGCCAGCCTGATCAAAGACTTCCCTCCTCTTACGATCAAGAAAACAAAAATCGTGCTTCCTTTCGGCTGGTCCAAACAAGATATTGAAGAATCCTTCCAACGTGTTGTTGATGCCTTCCCTGAGGCAACGGCAAGCCGGCTCGACGGTGTCCGGGTTGCATTCGCTGATGGTTGGTTACTGGCACGTGCGAGTAACACTGAGCCTATTGTGCGAATCATTGCGGAGTCTGCTGATAAACAACAGGTAGCGTCTGTAATCGAGCAAGCTACCAAGGCATTGCTTGATCAATCATGATGCTGCCATGCGCCACTCGCTCAGCGTGCCGGCAGCTGTATTTCCATTGCTTCCATAAGTCGTTTCATATCTTCCCAGACATCACGTTTTGCTGATGGGTTCCGAAGAAGGTAGGAAGGGTGATAGGTACACATGACACGACTTCCTTGGTATTCAAACCACTTGTTCCGAAGCGATCCTATTGAATCGGTTGTTTCAAGCAGTGCGTGAGCAGCACTCGCACCAAGACAGCAGATAAACTCTGGTCGAACTATCTCGAGCTGACGCTCAAAAAAGGAACGACAATTCTTTACCTCTTCGGGCTGAGGGCGGCGATTCTCAGGCGGCCGACATTTCAGCACATTGAGAATGTAGACCTCTTCACGAGAAAGAGTACAGGCCTCTATGATCTTGGTCAGGAGCTGTCCAGCACGACCAACAAAGGGAATTCCTGACGCATCTTCGTCTGCTCCTGGAGCCTCACCAAAGAAGCAAAGTCGAGCGTTTGTTGAGCCTGCACCAAAAACTGTCTGTGTGCGAGAAGATGCGAGTTGCGGACACTTCTGGCACCCGGCTACATCATCACGAAGAACCTGAAGCAACTGATCCGCATTATCCGAAGCGACCGCCTGTTCTCGAATATTCGCAGAACTTGTTTGCTCCTCGGCATGCCTCTGAGTCTTTGGCAGGCACGTTACTCCTGCCAATTCCAAACTCTGTAATCGCTGCCGTACTGCCCGTTCTGACATTCTGCTTACCCGTACAGTTCCGAGATTTATAACGCCTTACGGAAACGCTTTGGACCACGCTTTCTTCCAAGAAGTGATGGAGCTGGTTTCGGAGCAGCCGGGGCTTCTCCTACCGAGCCACCAAAACCCTTGCCGTCTCCGGATTGTTGTTCATGGGTGGGAAGCGACGCAGTTGGTTTTGGATCGAGCGCAGAGAATCCAGCGATTTCACTTCTTTCCAAGAGTTTATCGATACGCATTTCAATACGAGTCAGTTGCGTACCTTCCTCCGGAGCAACAAACGTGTAGGCGATACCCTCTCGTCCCATTCTTCCAGTTCTACCGACCCGATGAACATAGTCATCGCAGAACTCCGGTATGTCGTAATTAATGATGTGCGAAACACCAGAAACATCAATGCCGCGACCAACAACGTCTGTTGCCACCAGAACCTGTATTTGGCCTTCACGGAATTGTCGCATCACTCGATCCCGTACATTCTGTGCGAGGTCACCGTGAATGCATGCCACACTGCCATTCTTATCTTTCCTACGTCGCTGGAGACGCTCATGAATTTTGTCTGTTCCCCGTTTCGTACGGCAGAAAACAATAGCCTGTCGCGGTTGCTCACGTTCGAGTAATTGCTCAAGTAAGGCAAACTTACGCGTGGGATCAACTGTGAAATAAAACTGCTCAATTGTTTCAACAGAAATTTCATTCGTTGAAAAGTCAAGGATCTCAGGGTCTCGCATATACCGAGTGGCTAATTTTGCCACGGGTGGCGGAACAGTAGCAGAGAGCAGCAGAGTTTGTCGGCTCTGAGGGCAGCGACGAAGAATCTTTTCGATATCTGGCCGAAAGCCAATATCTAACATGCGGTCAGCCTCATCGAGTATTGCAAG
>CAJQGO010000078.1 GCA_905477565.1 uncultured Planctomycetota bacterium | reverse complement strand
GCCATGTGGGCCAGTGAAAATTCGGAATAATTTGGCATTCTTGCGCATCCTACGTCATTTGACTGGTCGATGAGGTCTTGGCCCGGCTGGTTCCCATCTCTATGCTCTCGCCTCACCTATTTTATTGGAATTTTGAATTCGAGAACTCTGCATCTCTGGAAGGTAGTCGCACCCTTTTTCCATGTCGGATCACCCTGAAGATAATTCCGTCACCCAAGGAGGAACAAAACGTTCCTCTGGAAAAATGAGTCGTTTGCGACTGAACGAAAAGAAATCAACTGGCCATGGGAAGAGTCTACTGAGTCGCTTCATGGTTGCTTGGGCAGAACAGTGTCTTGCACGGCCGTGGCTTATTTTGATCGTTGCAGTGCTGACAGCAGGGGCCGCGGGAGTATGGACCTCACAATCTTTAGGATACAAGGTCAGCCGTGTTGATCTCCTTGATCCTGATAGTGAATACAACAAGTTATGGATCGATTATATCCATGAATTTGGTGAAGATGATGACGCTGTTGTTGTGGTTGAAGGCACGAATCGGTCGGCAACTGTGGCTGCTCTGGAAGATCTTTCACAGCAACTCTCTCAGAAGAGTGATCTCTTTTATTCAATCCTTCATGAAGTTGATCTCTCTCAAATTCGTGCCAAGGGACTTCACTATGTTTCTCCACAAGACTTGGCCTCAATCGATCGTTTTATTAGTCGTACTGAACCGGTTCTGGCCGGAGGCTGGAGCCAACTGAAGGTCGGTACGATGGTTGGTGGTTTGGCAGCTACTGTTGTTTCAGGACAACAGACAGAGATGCAACACGATGAACCACCAATCCAGACGCTCGAGCGGTATAGTGAAAGCCTGCTGGTAAGTTTGGAGGCCGCTGAAAGAGGACGGCTCCATGACTTATTACCTGAGGACTATGTTTCACCTTGGCCAAGTATGCCGGGGAGCTTGTCAACACTTCGCGATCTTTCCAGTCAGTACCTTTTGGCAAAAGAGGGAACACTCGGTTTTGTCTTGCTGCGTTTAGCCAAAGAAGAGGAAGGTTTTTCCGGTGCCTCAGTAGCAACAGATACCTTACGGAACGAGATCGATGTTGTGTCACAACGTCACGCGAATGCAACCATTGGACTTACTGGACTGCCAGTAATGGAAGATGATGAAATGCGTTCAAGCCAAAAGTCAATGGTGTGGGCGAGTGGGCTGTCTCTTGCGGCTGTGGCGATTGTTATCGTGGCTGGCTTCGGAGGCATTCGACACGCACTGATGGCAAACGGCGTCCTGATAATCGGGATGGCGTGGGCTTTTGCGTGGGCTACTGGAAGTGTTGGTCACTTGAATATTCTTAGTGTGACGTTCACAGTCACCATGATTGGTGTGGGAATTGATTATGGCACCTACTACATCGGTCGGTACCTTGCGATGCGTCGTGAAGGGCATGATTGTGAGTCTGCCATTATAGAAACGAGCCGTTCTGTAGGGCCAAGTATTCTTACTGGTGCGATAACGACCTCAATCGCATTTTTCTCGGCAGCGTTAACCAGCTTTGTGGGTGTTGCTGAGTTGGGACTCATTGCAGGCGGTGGCATTCTGCTGTGCTGTGCTGCCGAACTTATGGTGTTGCCGGCTGTTATTGCGATTATTGATCGCAGTCGCTTTGGGAGAAAAATTCCTGAACCTGTTCCTGTACACAGTTGGTTGCGACCCTTTGCGCAACACCCTCGTCTCGTGTTGTTGGCAGCCGTAGCGGGAACACTCGCACTAAGTTCAGGGATTCATGACCTTCGCTACGATCATAATCTTCTCAATCTTCAACCTGAGGGCCTCGAGAGCGTTGAAGTTGAAAAGAAATTACTTGAGGAATGTGATCAGAGCGTTTGGTATGCCCTGTCAATTGCCGATTCGCGTGAGGAGTTACTTGCACGGAAAGAAAAACTTGCCAGTTTAACAACCGTTGAACGAGTCGATGAAATAGCTTCACTTCTATCAGGAGATGAGGAAGTTAAGACGCCACTCATTACGCAGATAGGCAAGCGGCTGGAACAACTGCCAGAACGGCCTCCGCAGATCCCGCTCGACCGCCTTGATGCGCTGGGTGAGTCCCTGGGATGGGCCCAGGCAGAGGCCGCACGACGGCCCGGTGGGATGAGGGCCGCCTGGCATCTTGAACGAGCCCGTGATTGTCTCAGGCGAATGAGGCCCGAAGAATGTTACCAGGCATTGGCTATGTTTCAGCAACGCGCTGCTGGTGAACTTCTCAGCCGACTTCATGCACTTGCTGCTGTGTCAGACCCAGTCGCTCCATCACTCGATGATTTGCCTCCAAGTCTCGTTGATCGATTTGTTGGCTCGAGTGGTAAGCATCTACTCAAAATTTATGGGCGAGGAGATATCTGGAATTTTGAGGCCCTCAAAAAGTTTGTGAGTGATGTGCGCAGTGTTGATCCAAAAGCTACTGGCAATCCACTTCAAGCATATGAAGCATCACTCGAGATGAAACGAAGTTATGAGCAGGCTGCGCTCTATTCACTCATTGTCATTATCGCAGTCCTTTGGCTCGATTTTCGAAGTCTCACTCACTCACTCTTGGCAGCCATGCCGCTTGCAGCTGGAATGGCGTTAACCCTTGGCCTGATGGGCGTGCTTGGGATTGACCTCAATCCAGCAAACCTGATTGGCATCCCACTTATTCTTGGAATAGCTGTCGATTACGGCGTTCATATTGTCCACGATGCACTGGAACGGCCTGGCAAATATCGTATCAGTCCATCAACAGCGAATGCCGTGATGGTCGATGCGCTAACGACAATTCTTGGGTTCGGTGCACTCATGGTTGCCAGTCATCGTGGGCTTGAAAGCCTGGGACGGCTTCTCACGCTTGGCGTGACAATGTGCACTCTTACATCACTTGTTTTTCTCCCAGCAATCCTCGGCATTCTGCGTCCCGGTTCAGCAGAAATGGATGAAGATCAGCATGACATTGAAGATGCTGAGGTATTAGCCTTTCCGCCTTTGCATGATCGCCGACAGGCTGCCTAACCTTTGATCGTGATAGAAAGTAACTCGCCATGTCGTATCGTTATCGTTTTATCCCCCTTGGTCTTCTGCTCGGATTCCTGCTCGGATCTCTTGAAGTTTTGCATGCTGAGGGTGTGATGAATGTGGTTATGGAGGATCAATTTCAAACCCCGTGCGAAACAAGCAAATATCTCGGAGATGTTGTTATTCTTGTGTATGCCGAACGTCACGGTGCTGAAGAGTCACTTCATCTTGGACGAAAGCTCCATCTCCATTTTCACCCAACAGCTGATGAAGTTTCTTCTGATGCATGGTCGAAACAGCCAGTGCGCAGAATCGCAAATTGGCCTGCTGGGATTGCACTGCCAGACGTTCGTGTTATTCCCGTAGCCTCACTGACAGAAGTACCGAGAGCACTCAAGCCGGTTGCACGAGCTCGTATGCGAAAAGATTCTCCAGTCGTTCCAATCTGGCTCGACTTTGATGGGACACTGAAACGAATGTTCGGCATTATTCCGGGAGAGCCAAACGTTGTTGTACT
>CAJQGO010000077.1 GCA_905477565.1 uncultured Planctomycetota bacterium | reverse complement strand
GGATTCAATCATGTATTTACCTGATGCCCCCGTTTTCCTGCTGCAAAAAAGTTGTAAAAAATTAATTCTACCTTGGCAGAATGCCGCTTTGGTATGCCTTGCTGACTGCGGCTGGTGCGTTTGATACACCAAGTTTTTTGTAGATATGCGATACGTGTGTATCAACGGTTGAGTAGCCGATGCCGAGTTGTGTTGCGATTTCCTTTTTTACGAGTCCTTCACTGAGCATGAGGAGGATCTCGTTTTCTCGTTCAGTTAACGCGTCGAGCTGAGGAATTTCTTTTGCTACCATTTTTTCAAGAATGAACTGGGCAACATTTTTGTCGAGAGAGCCGCCTCCCTGCGAAACCGTACGGATGGCCTCCGTGATTTCTTTGAGCCGGGCGCTTTTAAGAAGGTAGCCAGAGACTCCTGAAGAAATCGCCTGCACAATATCGTTTGGTGCATCGGACTGTGACAGGATAATGATCCGCGTCGCAGGACTTGCTGCATGAATAAGTGGAAGGGCATCAAGCCCACTCATTCCCGGCAGCCGTAAATCAAGTAGAAGGATATCCGGCTGGTCCGACTCATTGGTTGTTTCGAGTGTTCGAAGAGCAATTTCGGTTGTGCCGAAGAGCCCGATTAGTTTCATGTCGGTGGCATCGTCTATTGCTAATGCAATGACGGTACGGTAGTCAACATTATCCTCAACGACCATGATTCGAATCATTGCAGAGTCTCTAGGGCCAGTCATAGGAATACTCGTGTTGCTTTTGCTAAAGGTGTTCATAGCCACCATGACTTTGTTTTTGTGCGAAGTGTAATGCAAGTTCCCCCCTCCGGCCGGTCAGTTGAGACAACTGTTCCACGGAGGAGGCGGGCGCGGCGAAGAAGGGATTCTGGTGAAAGTCTCGCAATCCCAGATTCTTTTGAAGGAAGGCCTTTTCCGTTGTCGATTACTGTAAGTACGAGTTCTTTTGGAGTTGCATCAAGATTCGCCTGTACGTGTGTTGCTCCAGAATGCCGAATGACATTCGCAAGACATTCTTTGAAAAAGAGAGCAACACCGATTTGGGTTTTCGGGTCGAGGAATTCAAGGTGATCGCCCCCCTCAACGTTGATGGTGTATTCAATGTCGCTCAGGAGACGACCTGCAATACGTTCTATATCAGCCACAAGTCCTTCGTAGAGTCCTTTGGATTCCAGGAGATTAACGCACGCTTTGGCTGCCTTGCCACTTCGAGATGTCAGTTCATGGATTCTTTGAAAAAGCGGTGACAACTGGTCGGGTTCATGTATTTTCGTACTTGCGAGGTCGCTGCAAAGCGATATTGCGTGAAGGTTGGCGCCCAACTCGTCATGCAGGTCTGCAGCAATCTGTTCGCGAGTATTGTAAACCGCTCTGTGTTTTAAAAGTCTTTGGATGACAATAATTGCTGCGATAATTGCAATAAGCAGGCAACTTACCCAGAAGAGAAGTTCGATTGCAGCTTTCTGGCTCTGATAGGCCGCGGTTAACGCGGCCTGCACGAGAGGACGTTCGGTTTCCAGTTCATGGCGTCTGGCAAGTTGGTTAAGCCAGGTTCGTGTAGTCAGTATTTCTCCATAGTAATTATTGCCATCTGTAATTGCCGGGAGTCGGTCTTGGCGTGAGATGAGTGCCGGTGCAAGGCTGGTGGTTACCTCACTTGCAACAGCAACGTTGTTCCCATCGCTGAGACACTCGATTTCTGCAAGCCCCAGGCACCCTGAAGATGAACCTGGGACATGATCGGGTTTAATAACTTTCAGCCGAATAAACTGACAGGTGGTCACTGGGAATTTCAGCTGAAGAATAGGGCCTGCAACAAATGTGGTGAGTCGGAACTCTGCAAGCGGTTGGCCATCTGTAAAGTCATCTTTCCGTGCTCCAATAATCTCGAAATGGCGTGGAATGCCGAAGGCATTTGGGTGTGCATGCGGGATGTTATCGCTGATATCTGTGGCATGCAGGCAGACGCCATTGATTTTTATTGGTTTGCCGAGGTTGATGTCAAAGTGGTTTGTGCTGCCAACAGGAATGTCAGTGAAGAACGCGAGGCTTCGACTGCCCGTGTTGGCATCCATTATGTAAGGAACAACACCATCCACTATAAATTGCGGATTCCGTGCACCTTCGGGTGAACTGTCTGCAGATGAGTACGCAACAGTACAATTAAGACCAACGTTTTGCTGGCCACAAAAAATAAGTATTTCTGCAAACTGAAGGACATATCGTTCGTCCCACGCTCGTTGTGAAAGTGCGGTTGCCTCCAGCCGGACTCGTGTAGCAAGAACCGCTTTGCATGGAATCGAAAGGGGAGACTTCCTGGGTAGGATCTGATCCTCTGCGGTGAAAGATGCCAGAAGGGTCTTGGTGCCGGTTTCATCATCAATCGCCCAAATCTTAAATTCCTCAGGAAAACCATCGGCCTCCACAGTTGAGTCTGGGTTGTGATACAGCACTGGAACAAGAATGATTTCGTTTATTGTCGCTTTGTCTTCAAGTGACACCTCAATCCATTCTTCATGCCCGTCTGTGTCGTGGGCCTGCGAGCGATAGCCAATTGGCCCGATACCACTTAGAAGCCGTGGATGAGCGAGTGTCTCGAGCTCTTGGTCGATTGCCTCGAGTCGTTTTTCAAGACGTGTTGTTGCCCATGGCCTTGGGAAGGTTCGTTCAGCAGACGCAGCCAGCGTTGTGCCAAAAAAAAGAAAAAAGAAACTTGTTTGATAGGTGAGCCAATTCATAAGAATTTGTCTTTTGAAACGTATCGAGTTTCTGTGAATGCTTCCTGAATGGGAAGAGAACGCTGAGTGTAGTATCCGGTTTGCATCCTTTTGGTACGATACGCCAGATGATGAATAGTGCTCGACAACACTGTAATCTAGTGGGGCCCCATAAACAATTTACTACTCGATCTATATGTGCGCGTAGAGTGCTCCTGGTCCTGCAGCGTAGACTGGAGCCTGTAAACGTATGGTTGGTTCCTGTGCTGGTAGCTGCTTGATTGAATGCCTGAGTGAGACCTTAGAATAAAGGGAAAGAGTGAAATGATGTGTTCGCTGATATGTGGAACTGTCTCGTGGAACATGATTGGAAGACATGTTTCTCTTTTGTGTCTTTGTTTTTCAGGAATCCTTGCCTTCGGGGCAAAGCCAGTTGGTGAATCACCGGCTGTCCCTGGTGGCTCTCTTGTACGAGTTGGCGAGACATTCAGTCTGCCGGACGGGCCGGCTTGGGACGGGACTGGTGAACTAGTGGTCAGCGACGTGAAAGACCAGTCTGTCCATTGCTATCGTCCGAGTGAAAAGAGCTGGAAGGCAGTGCCAATGGAGCCGGCTCGCTACTCAGGGTTTTTCGTGCAGTGCGGGACATTGTATGCGGCCGACAATGGCAATGGAGTTGTTCGGCGGTTTCCGGGGATGACACCTGAGCAGGTTGATGCGTCTGAGGCATATTCACTCGGTGAACCTGACAAAAAAGGAAAGCCTCCACGGCCGAATGACTTGGTTGTTGATCGTCAAGGGAATATCTACGTTACTGTGACTGGTAGGAATGAAGTTGTGTGTGTGCGTTCTGATGGCACGACCAGTGTTGCGACGACAGGTGTTATCTCTCCAAATGGAATCACCATGAGTCCAGATGAGAAGACACTCTACGTTGCAAGCTACAAGCCAAAGACGATCGAAGCGTTTCCTGTTGTATCGCCAGGGGTGCTCGGTGATCAGCAGCGTTTTGCACTGATGGATGATGGTGATGCGCTGGGTGCTGATGGTATGACCATTGATTCAGCCGGCAATGTCTACTGTGCGGGGGCTACCGCAGTATGGATTTGGAATTCAGCAGGGACGTTGCTTGAAAAAATTGAATGCCCAACGCGACCAATCAACGCCACCTTTGGTGGGGCCGACCGGAAAACTCTATTTATTACATGTTTCGACGGCGTGTATGCATTGCCGATGACGACATCAGGCGTAAAGTCAGCTGATGGTTTGCAGGCAAATTAGACCACTAGCTGGCACAATTTTTTCATAGTGCGATACTAATGGCTCTTGCAGGACGGGAAGAAAAGATTGTCTGTTCATTTGTGATAAAG
>CAJQGO010000076.1 GCA_905477565.1 uncultured Planctomycetota bacterium | reverse complement strand
CAGACGTAATGATTGCCGCTCCCGACCTCGCCTACATTGGACCCGATGCATCCGAATTCAAACGATTTCTACCCACCCTGATGAGCCCAGACGTAGATATCGCGGCCTACCATATGTATGACAGCTATCAAAAGAATGAAAATGGCAACTTAGAGATACTTGTCAGCAACACACAAAAGCTTGCACAGCTGGCAGATGAGTTCATCCCCACGAAAAAATTATGGATGACCGAAACGACAGGCGCTCAATGGAATGGAAACGAATGGCACACATACGGATGGACAGCAGACCTCACAGAACACCAAAAGGCAATTCAGGCTGCTCGCTACATGCACACAACTTTTGTCGACGCGCAAGCCAGTGCATTTCTCTGGTGGGGCCTTATCTATTCCCTTGCTCCAGGGAATGAACACGATGAAAACGTTCGGCAGAAACACCGCGATGAGGGATTGGTTTTAGTATGTGCCCCGGCCGATCAAGTTGGTGATTATCAGACCTTCCTTGAGCGTACTAAAAAGTTTTATGTATTTTCACAATATTCAAGGTTCATTCGCCCCGGCTATCAACGAGTTGAAGTTGATGGTGTCTCGGATCTCCATACGTCTGCTTTTATAAATGACGACGACAACCGCCTCGTTGCAGTTGTCATCAATGATTCAGCAAACACAAAAAATGTGTCCTTTCGGGTTGACGCCGGTTACAAACTTGTTTCGGTACATCAAACCGATAAATTCAAAAATTGTGAAACTATACAAGCTGATGCCCTCCTGCCTCCACAATCAGTACGCACTGCTGTCTTTCAAAAATAATCTTGCCGAAAGAACCCTTTTCAGCACGCGTCACTTCGATTGCATTTGTTCCTCCTGAGAATGCTACTGGCATCTTCCTCAGTTTTACTAGCAGTCTCTGATTATTGGGTTTCGTAAGGAAAATATGAATCCGTAGTTGCTCATTCGACATCCAATATGGGTTTCGGCTTCTATTTCAACGCTCCCATCCTCATGGTAAATAAACTTGTTCCTAAGGTTCCGACAGTTTGAACCGCTTCACCATCAGCCGTTAACCGAACCGCTAATCCCCGTGTAATCGGCCGAACAAGTAAGTTTACGTCGCCTTGTAATTGAATGTTCTCCACAACCATTGCTATTTCTGGTGGGAGCCCGACGACACCGTCCAAAAGTGACTCAAGCCGTACATTAGCTGCTGCGATCGGCTGAAAGCCATTTGCAGGCTCGCTCGATACTGCCTTGTATTCACGCTCGTCCACTGATCGTGTCATGGCATATATACATTTTTCACCAATCGCGAGCGTGACTTTCCCAAGCGGCATCATCACAATATCGTGAAATGAAAACCCGTCATCTTCTGCGACATCAAATTCGACCGTGATATTTTCAGGAATTACGTCTGCTTCGGTTACGAGCCCCTTCAATTGTTCAACTATTGCATTACCGTCGGCTATTCCCATCCCTAACACAACGGAGGGCAGCGGCTGTTCTCCTTCTGCGTTGCTAGGAGGTGCAATGCCAGCAACCAATTCGAACGCCCCAGATTCGATAATCTGCGGTGACACAACAGCAGAAAACTTCCGTACCAGTTCACTTAATTGGGCCTGTTTTATTTGTTCAAACCCGGCCAGCAGGCCCTCCTCTATATCCTTTAGCTGAGTGGCATCATTCAAACTCTGGGCGATCTGAAGTTGCATCGCATATTTTCCATCCTGTGGCGGAAGGCTCAGGCTCGGTTCAACCTCACCTGCTGTAGCCCAAAACGCACCTGCTGTACTTTCCTCTGAGAAAATTGTTCGACTCTCCAGAAAAATCTGATTCGTTTCCTTATCAACCGCAAAACCGAATAAAACTGCATCAATCTGATCCAGCGAATCACTTGCAACATCTTTGTCAAATCCCTCGACTGGCAGTCCACCAAGAAGTTGCTGCGGAATCGGGTCTTCTGTTGAACCTAAACTTTGCTCTGCACTATCCAAAAGTGAATCTCTCAGAGTTTCTGGTAGACGCGATGGAAAGAGTTTCACACCGATAGAAAGATGACTCGTAATACTAGCTAGCATATCCTCCGGATCGTTTATGGTTACAGGCTGACCCTGCGGTGTAACCACCACCCACTCTCCCGCTGCGGTCATGTCAACCATGCTCCGAAATGGAATATCAGCAAAAGTCTCAATTAATATCTTTGCGTCAGTTGCTGGTAGAAACCCGTGGATAACAGGAGCGTCTTCCTGTGCCGAAAAGACAACGCCAATTGGACGCTTCGCATCAAGTCCCTGTAATCCTTTACCACCTGTCGCCATCATCGCGTAGGTATCAGGTAGTCCACCAAGAATTGGGAATCCGATGAGTCCACCAAGCCAGGCACACTGCTCCCGAATTTCAACAAAACTGTCACAGGCAGCGACAGCGACGATTGGCGCCCGATTGGGGTCTTGGTCATCAGCCCCGTACGAGAAACCCGCACAATGAGACAGAAGAACTATCACAGCAATTCGAGAGACAGGGTTTCTATAGAACTTCTTCATCCCACAAATCTCCTTTGTTTTGCGCGAACCATGAAACGTGATTCAGTATTCTGATGATCCCACAGTCCACTACCTATCGGGTAAACATCCTACAGATACCGAAGCATTTTTTCGATTGCTATTATCGTAAAGAGAAACGCCTTTGTAACTTCAAACCCCTAAAAAGGCCAATGCTCAGTCAAATATTCTGTGCCCTCTACCAGTTCCAAACTGATGCAACACGTGTTCTGTCACCTACTTGATCCAAAGTTTTCGCAATTTTTCTTTCAGGTAGGCAAGAGTCCATCGCTCTCTCCAACTGCCAGAAGCATGGTGCACACCGATCGTCGTGCCGTTGTTGAGCAGTATCTGCCGTTCGTTCTTGCCTCGCATACGAAACGGATGAAAGACTCGGCGGGGCTCGAGCGTCACATAGTTATAGCGTCGATGATTTTCCCGATAAATCCGGCTTAACAATCCAGGACCGGTCAACCCACACACGTCAAGGTATGAAATTGCTTGGGGCGGATTATGCTGAAGATCATTCAGCACATCTTTCCAAAACGGATGCCCGGGGACCGAAGCAAAAACAAAATTTGCTATTTGATCGACTGGATCCCCATA
>CAJQGO010000075.1 GCA_905477565.1 uncultured Planctomycetota bacterium | reverse complement strand
CTACGGCCAAGCCAGGTCGTGATTGACGAGCATGGTGGCAAATTCCTGCCAATAGGTGACTTTTCCCAACCCCACTTGGACCATGCACGAGCACTGGAGACATTTCACCAAGACGGCTCGCTGCCAACTCAACTGCTGCGTAGGCCATCCGATTGCTCGGGCCGACCGAAAATTCATCTAACCTGACGGCAGGGCGTCGCAAACTGACTTTTTTGGTGTTCCTTGGTAACGTTTCCTGCGGAAGGGAACGGTTCGTCCCACTAGGGAGTGATTTTTTCGGACTCGCTCGTACATCATTCACTTCCGATCTATTTGAATTGGCAATAGAGGTCGTGGGAGTACCAGCCTTTCTCATGTCGTCAGCGGGTGACGCAACTTCTAAAGGGGCTTGCTCAAGAGGGCTCCATTTCACTACCACAGGCCCACCCAGGATTTCGCTGGCACAATGGACCACATCTCCGTTGAAAGTCTTCCTGAGCCAGTCTCCGGGATAATTAGGGTCATACAGGACTGCCACCTGAGAGATGCTCTCTTTTGCTCCGGCTTCAGAGACATAAACCTCGAAGTTATCTCCAAACCATACTTCAAAACGCTCATTTCCGAGTCTGGAAAAAAGTGCCTCTTTTATTCGTTCACCCGTCGCACATGACGCACCAAACGAGGGACTTCCCTCCTCACATGATTCTCTTGGCGGCGTCGATGTGATTGGGTCAGGAACTTCCGGAAGGGTTACTTCCCCGATAGGTCGAAGCTGACCTCTCTTTGAACATCCTCGAGAAGCTTGGGATGCTTTTTGAAACTGACCTGAGGGTTGATGAGAGTTCATTTTTGCCACGTTTTGCGACACTCCATGTCCCGGGGCAGCTCCCGGCATTAATCCAATGCAATCAATCTTTCTTTCACTCCAAGCGAGATCACCTGCCATTCATGACTAAGGTCTCATGACAAAAGATGCTCCCGCTCGGCGGTGAGTATAGAAGTGCTAGCACTGCTGTCAAACAACCTTGCAAATAATCGCTGTTCATGGCGGTCTCGTAGTCATGATGTTATTGAAACCGTTGGTGGAAAAGTTGTGGGTTTGATGCATGAAGTATTTTTACTCCTCAAACCAAGCCTGCTGTGGACTTCTCAGCGTGTTTCTTTTCTGATTTTTAACCAGATTTGATCAAAAATGACGTTATTTTCTACTGCCTCCTGAAAACCAAGCTCAAGTCCACTAAACTATTTTTAGGCTCTTCGTCCTATTAATATCTCGCTGGTAGATCACCGTGCTAAAATCCTTTTTTGGTTGTTGCAGTGGTATCCGTTTGAAGCACTGGTTTTTCACATGTGCACTTTCTGTTTTTCTTGCACTCCCTACGACCAACGACGTGCGTTCCTTCGCTAAGGAATCACCTGAAAAACTTGGAGCAGAGGATATCTCAATTGGAGAACCGCTCCAAATTCCATTACATTCGGAGAAGGGAGCAACTCCAGTTGAGAAGGGCTCGAAAAACAAGGATTCCGATCCAGTCTCACCTGAAGAACTGATTCCCCCGAAGCGGAGTACTACAAACAGCAAAGATGTCGATGAAAAAAAGACAGACACGCAATCAGAGACAGTGACCGTACTGTCGGACCAAGAGGGAAAGACTGGCGACAATTCAACAAAAAAGAATTTATTAAAAACTAAGAAAGGACCACAAGGTTCTGGCTGGCTTGGGCTTATTGTTGATGACTCGATCATCACTGGAAGACTTGTCATCGTGAAGGTTTCTGATCCGAGTCCGGCGATGCAAGCAGGTATCCAAGCCCAAGACGTTCTCTTGGCAATAGATGGCGAGCCTGTTCAAACAGCGGATCAGCTGGCAGCGCTCTTGGCAGCGATTCCACCAGACAAACAAGTGCGTGCTCTTATTGGTCGCACTGAAGGCGTCAACGAAGTCACCATGACAGCTCGTACACGGCCTCCCGAAAGTCGTACACCTGCTCAGGTTACGCTCCCTCAGTTAGCAGATAGTCGTGGATTGTCTGCCTCGGGGAAGGACACTTCTCGATTCTCTCAATCACCGCCCCAAACGACTCGTTCAAGCACGTCAGGAACCCCTCCATTCAGTCCGCCGTCAGTCACAGTACCTCCACAAATTGCCTCAACACGACCTCGGCAATCTGAGACAAACACACCCTCTCGATTTCCCACTCAAAGCAGCACAAAAACGACTCCTGCTCCGCAGGTAGTTCCTTCACAACCACCGGCGTTTGAGCAACCTCCAGCAATTAAGCCTTCAGGGCAAAGAACTCCTGATAGTTATCAGGGCCGAACCGCACTAGGAGTTCGAACACTACCGATTGATCCGGCAACTCAGACGAGATACAGGCTGCCAAGCCAGACTGGGGCGTACGTTTTTGGCGTCGTGCAAAGCCTTCCTGCGTCTAATGCAGGCTTGCCTCCAGGAAGTGTGATCGTTGCTTTTGGCAATCGCCCCGTGAGATCGCCTGATGAACTGAACCAATTTGTTAGGAATACCGCGCCAGGCACATTGGTTTCACTTCAGTACGTTTTGCCTGGTGGCCAATCAAGGCAAACAGATGTTGCCTTACAAAACATCAATCCGGCTATGGAGCAAGCACTCATTGGTGTGCCTGCAAATGATTCACCTCCTGAAACCCGAAACACTCAGACAGTTCGACGACACTTACCTGAACCAGCAAACTCAATGCTGCCTCAGAAACAACCAAAGAACACTGCTGCAAAACCTCTTCTCATTGAAACGGAAATTCAATTGCTCAGAGAAGAAATCCTACGATTAAGAAGACGGATCGAGACGCTCGAGCAGAACGACCATACGGACAAAAAAAGTCAGTACCAAAAACTTCTCTGACTCCCCGACTTACGCTCAGAAGTTTATCCGGTAGCCTTCAGAAGTTCTTGCGGCATACTCGGCCCAATCTTTAGACGATCGAATTCCTCGGCAAGAGAAATGCCTTGAGGCCCTTCTAGACAAGTTGACCATTTTGCAACTCGTGAAACCTCAGGTTGCGCAGAGCAATCTCCGCTTCGACGCCCCCCTGCAACAGCCCATTCCTCAGCATCATTGCTCAGGTAATTCAATATCTGCTCCACCCCAACACGATGTAACTCGAGGCCATCTCGATCAAGGTTTGGAGGGATGCAAATTGGCTGGCTTACCACCGCACGGCTCCGACTACCCGGCCGAGGAATTGCGAATTTATCCCACGTTCCCAGCCGCCATGGCCGGTCATACCCAAATCCCATCGCAACGATTGGAATCTTCAGGGTGCTTGCAAGAAACACACATCCAACAGCAAGGCGACGACGCGGACCGCGAGGGCCATCAGGAGTAATCGTGAGACTTTCATTTCTCGCCCTGTGAGCTAATTCTCGCAGAGCAGTGGAGCCACCACGAAAGGTACTTCCACGAACCACACCAAAACCCATCATCCGTG
>CAJQGO010000074.1 GCA_905477565.1 uncultured Planctomycetota bacterium | reverse complement strand
ACAACAATAACTGCAATCACCGCAGCAAGACTTGCCAGCCCGGAAAGCCAACGAACAAGGCGTCGGCTGGTCTTCTTGCGTTGGGCTGCTGTGTCTGTACTCGTAGCCGGTGCGATTGAGCCATTTTTCGCAATCGCCGCAAGCACGGCCTGTCGCACTTCTTTTCGTGCCGGGTCATCAGCGAGTGACGCAGTTTCTTGCGTCGCAGCTGATTGAAGAGCGTCTGCTATTTTTGTTGTGTCGGCTGCCAGCTGTTCGGCTTCACGACGGTGTTGGCCCGAACGTATTTCTGCAGCTTTCGCAGCGTCTGCTGAGCCAGGTTCGAGCTGTCCCAGGGCCTCAGCTGTGAGGAGAGCCTGCTGTTCTTCACTGAGTTGTGAGGCATCAGCCTGTCGTTTGTCTGGCGTGTTTTTGTTGTGTTGATTGTGACTATTCATCGTGACATCCTCGTCGTGTGTTCAGTGGAAGCATCGTGCAAAAGCTCACGAATCCGCGGATGCGTTCGGAGCGTGGTCAGTCCGCGATGCGTCAGCACCCGAACGTTTGCTTCACTTCGCCCGGTCACTTCAGCAATCTGTCGCGAAGACAGGCCGCTGCACCAAAGGTCGAGTGTTTCCCGCTGTGCAGGAGGAAGATGGTCAAGCAACTGACTGACAAGTTTCGTCAGATCATGTCGCTCGGCGAGTGTTGCCGGATTCTCTTCTCGAGTATCCAGCGGTGTGGGGATTGCTGCAGTGTCACCATCATCTTGAAGAAATGTCTGTTCACGTCCGGCTCGCCTGAGATGGTCGATTGCTTTATTACGACAGACCCGAAAGAGCCAGGGTGCTACCCGGCCTTGAAGATGCTCCTGTGACTGCTCACAGAGTTTGACAAACGCATGTTGTACAGCGTCATTTGCTAAGTCGAGGTCGTTGAGTAGCCGCCGAGCATATCTCAGCAACGGTAACTCATACGCCTCAACAGCCTCCAACACCCAATATGATGGGTCACCGGGTGATGGATCACCGCCTGTGGACATGATGACGTTCTCCGAGTTGAACAAAAGTGGTTCTGCCCGGATGACGACGAGGTCGGCCTGGTGTTACACAAAAATGTGTTACTTCTCGCTTGCTGCCGGGCTGGGGGTGGTTTTCCCCCCAATACTCTTTAGCAGACTGAACAGATCACTGTCCGTCGAGAGCACCAGCGTACTATCTCGGCCAAGCGTGGTTTTATAGGTATCCAGCGTCTTTACAAAGGTGTAGAAGTCAGATGCCATTGGGCTCGAGGTGTACGCGTTGGCGTATATTTCAGAGGCTTCTGCATCAGCACGACCTCGAATTTGTTCAACTTCACGATAGGCATCTGATTCAATCTGGGAAAGATCACGCTCTTTCTTTCCGCTGATTTTCGCAGCTTCACCGGCACCCTCAGAGCGGAACCGTTCGGCAATCTGAAGCCGTTCAGACTTCATTCGATCATAGATCTTTTCAATAACACCCTGCTTATAATTGAGTCGTTTTATTTTGACATCCAGAAGCTCAATGCCCCAGATACCTACTTTGGGTGAAGCCGCTGCAAGAATTTGATCTTCCAGGCGATGGCGGCCAATACGAATGGGCGGCAGAACCCCGATCGTTCCACCAGACTCAGCAAGAATGGCATCCTGCTCAGGGGTTCGGTCCTTGTCCGAACGTACGACTTCAATCAGATCATGTCGTGCAATCACATTACGAGTTTCACTGCCAATAATGTCGTCAAGCCGTGAGAGGGCACTCCGTTCATCACGGAGACTTTGGAAATACCGCAATGGGTCGGCGATTCGCCAGCGCCCAAAGGTATCGACCACAACATAGAGTTTGTCACGTGTGGTCATTTCACTTGGCTGACCGTCCCACTCAAGAATTCGTTTGTCAAAGCTGTTGGCCGTTTGCACAAATGGAATCTTGAAGTGCAGTCCAGCACCAGAGGCCGAATCGACTGCATTGATCGGGCTCCCGACAGGCCTTCCAAACTGGGTAATGACCACCTGTTCGGTTTGGTCGACTGTGTAGGCACAGCCAAATATGACGATGGCAAACAGAACGATGCCTGCCAGGCCAGCAGGTGAAAAAAGGAAGTCACCGGCACGACGGGCGAAAACGAGAACGGGGTGATTAATTGGCATGGGGCTCATCGTTTTGCCTCCGGTGAAAGTTGTTGGAGGTTCATCAGTGGCAGGAACTGCTGCACGTCTGCATCGAGGATGACTTTGCTACCGAGTTGGGGGAGAATCTCGCTGATTGTTTCGAGATACAGCCGCTGACGGGTGACGTCAGGTGCTTTCTCGTACTGTTCAAGAAGGGCTGAAAAACGGGCGATATCGCCTTTTGCCTCGTTGACACGTTTGACGGCATAGCCTTCCGCACCCTGAATGGTGCGTTCCGCCTCACCACGGGCCCGGGGCACAACCTTGTTGTACTCACCATTGGCTTGATTGATCATCTCTTCCCGCTCCTGCTGGGCACGGTTGACCTCATCGAATGAGGCCTGCACATCAGACGGTGGATGCACATTTTTCAGTTGAACCTGCTGAACTCGAAGTCCCATCTCAAGGCTTTGAACAAGATCGGTCAGTTTCGTGATGGCAGCACTTTCAATACCTTGTCGACCGATGGTCAGCACTTCATCAACTGTGCGGTCACCAACGACTTCACGCATGACACTTTCAGCAAGGTCACGAAGTGTTGCGGCAGGTTCACGCAAATTAAACAGAAACTGTTCCGGATCACTGATTTCATATTGCACAACCCACTCTACATGGGCCGCATTGAGATCACCCGTGACCATGTCAGCTTCACGATCTTGTTCACGCGAAACTTGATAGAGATCATTGGCCCCACCAGTTCCAAAACCGAATTCCATTTTCAACTGTCGCTTCACTGGCAAAATCGTGACCCGATCAATTCCAAAGGGAAGTTTGAAGCGGAGGCCTGGGTCAACCGTGCCGGTGTACTTACCAAATCGCTGGATGACGCCAACGCTTTCTGTACCCACCGAGTAAACACTGCTGGAGAGAAGTGCGAGTCCGGCAATGACTATGGCTGCAAGTGGCACCAGTGATCGACTCCAGCGTGGGTCGATCTGAGGGATTTCAATGCGAAATTCTTGGGACATGGAACCTAAATTTCAGAGTTTTGAGTCATGATGACGATGCCGACAACGGACGGCCAGAAGGACGCATCATACTCTCTATAAGGAGTCTAGGTTCCCTGACCCGCAGAGTCACCCAAAACTGAAAGGTTTTTCAACATTGGTTCACAGAGATTTGGGTTGAACCGATACAAACGACACAAAACTACCTGACAACCGCTTGAAAGCAGCTTTTTTAATCTGCGGAGGCCTGAGGCCCCGAAGTCGTTGCTGCAAGATAGGACTGAGAAAACGTCATGCATCAATGCGTTTCGCAAACCGAGCAGTGGCTTCAAACCGAAAACTCTCCGGGTGCAGGAGTTCTGCAAGCACTTCGAGTGAATCGACCAGTCGGG
>CAJQGO010000073.1 GCA_905477565.1 uncultured Planctomycetota bacterium | reverse complement strand
AATAGATACAACACTCATACAGTCATCTGTTTCAGCAGTGCTGGCACAACGTCTCATTCGGGTGCTCTGTAAAAGGTGTAAAGAGGCGTACACCCCTCCCAATGAGTTTTTGCAAAAACTTGGGCTTCCTCCCGGAAAGCAACTTTCTCTTTATAAGGAAGTTGGATGCACATCATGCCTCGACTCAGGATATCGAGGCCGTACCGGAATTCATGAATTGCTTGTTTTTGATGCCAACATTCGAGATCTGCTCGTGGCTCGACCATCAATTCAGGATATTCGACAAGCTGGCCGAAAATCTGGAATGAAAACGCTCAAGCAGTCTGGTATTCGAAAAGTGATTGCTGGGATTACAAGTCTCAACGAGGTTATGCGCGTCGCAAAGTAAGAGTGTGCCGTTCATGAAATTTATTTCATTACGTAAGAGAATCATATGATGTTACCGTTGGCCGGAATTTTTCAAACGTTGGCAAGTCTACTCGCCGTTGCCATTGTGCTTGGCTTTATTGCGTATGGATTCATACACGGGATGTTCCGTTCAGTACTTGTCGGAATGCAGGCTCTTGTAGCCTTTGTCATGACAATGACTTTCATCCCAGCACTCACAGAAATCCTTATCGCCATTGATATGCCCCCTAGTTACGCATTCCCTGCGGCGTTATTTATTTTGGCAATCGGAACCGCTGTTGGTATTCACATGCTTATTGAAAAATATATCCCCAGCGAATCAGTTCCTCTTCTTTCAGTGATTGATAAAATTGGCGGTGCGTTTATTGGTGGGACAGCAGGTTATGTTGCTGCAGGGGGTGTTCTTATTGCACTTTCTCTTATGCCACTTCCAGAAAGTTACTGGCTAAACCATTCAGAACTCCAGTTTGATTTCGGTACACCTATGTTACGAACCTTTGCACGCATTATCGAACCCGACGGTGATAAACGAAATCAGTTACTCAAAGGAGAAGTCTGGCCAACTGTTGGTAATGAGAATGACACTCCGCAATACCCTGAAAAACCGCTTCCACCAGAGCCAACGAACCCACCAGCAGGAGAAATTCCTGCCCCTTTCATACCGCCACCACCAAATATCTGGAGTGAACCTTTTGTTGATTTAAACGACAATAATCAACGCGATGACAACGAGATGGCATACCTTGACGATAATGACGATGGTCAGTTTACGGAAAACTCGCTTAGTCCACCTCCTGATGATAACGACCTGAAACGCTTTGTTGGTCTCTTAGACAGATATCAGGAAAATAATTGGTTGCGATGGCGAGTGAACCAAGCGACTTGGGAGGATCTTTATCCAGTTGAAAAGCCTGAAGGAGCCCCTTGAAAAGACTGAAGGGACCCCTATTGATCCAGAGGAAGCCCTATAGAACCCAGCGGAATAGATGACGCACTGCATGTTTAGGCCCGCTGCCTTGAGGCCAACATGACAAAGAATCTCCAGCATAAATACATAAGGATGCACGCTACGGGCAAAACATTTGTGATCGGTGTTCGATCAGGCTTTCCTTTGCATTGCACGAACCATTGCTGTCCCCATATCAGCTGGAGTTTCTGCAATCTCAATTCCTGCATCGCGAAGTGCTTCTAGCTTTGCCTCAGCCGTTCCCTTGCCACCTGAAATAATCGCGCCAGCGTGCCCCATGCGTTTCCCGGGAGGAGCCGTACGGCCAGCTATAAATGCTGCGACGGGTTTTGTGACATGTTCCTTCACATAGGCTGCTGCTTCTTCTTCAGCTGAGCCGCCTATTTCCCCCATCATTAAAATAGCATGCGTATCATCATCTTGTTCAAAAAGTGCCAAGATATCTATAAAGCTTGATCCGACCAAAGGATCACCACCGAGGCCAACACATGTACTCTGTCCATGACCAAGCTGAGTTAATTGCCACACCGCTTCATACGTAAGCGTGCCGGAACGACTCATGACACCGACGTTTCCTGGTGTATGAATATAGCCCGGCATAATTCCAATTTTACATTGGCCAGGTGTAATGACTCCAGGACAATTTGGACCGATAAGTCTACTCTTGGAATTTTCAACCGCTGGTAAAACTCGTGCCATATCGAGCACGGGTATACCCTCTGTAACCGCTATGACAAGCTCGATTTCTGCTGCTACGGCCTCAAGAATTGCATCCGCCGCAAAGGGTGGTGGAACAAAAATCATCGTCGCATTCGCACCTGTCACATCACGTGCTTCAGCAACTGTATTGAAAACAGGAAGATCGGCAATCGTTTCTCCCCCCTTACCCGGAGTAACACCTCCTACCATTCTTGTTCCATACTCAAGGCAGCCTCGCGTATGGAACTCACCAACTTTTCCGGTGATGCCCTGACAGATAACACGTGTATTGCGATCGACAAGAATGCTCATGAAAATTTGCTATAGCTAAAGAGGTACAAAGACTAAAAGAAAACAGTGCTTACGCTTTTATCGAATCAACCACTTTTTGAGCAGCATCAGTAAGCCCATCTGCTGTGATAATTGAGGTGTCGCTTGAGGCAAGAATCTTCTTGCCTTCTTCTACTTCAGTGCCCTCCAATCGGACCACGAGAGGTACGGTAAAACCTATTGTTTTGGAAGCTTCTACAAGGGCATTTGCAATTGTTGTGCATCTCATAATACCACCAAAAATATTGACTAATATTGCCTTCACATTGCTATCCGAAAGGATAATCTGAAATGCCTCGGTTACTTGTTCAACATTTGCCCCGCCTCCGACATCAAGGAAATTAGCTGGTTCACCACCATGGAACTTCACGAGGTCCATAGTACTCATCGCAAGACCAGCACCATTCACAAGACAGCCTATTTCTCCGTTCAGTTTCACATAGGATAACCCTGCAGCATCGGCTCGGATTTCTGCTGGTTCTTCTTCTGATTCATCGCGAAGTGACAGGACATCTTTGTGACGAAACATCGCATTATCATCAAATGTCATTTTTGCATCGAGAGCTACCAGAGTTTGTTCTCCAGTGAGAACAAATGGATTGATCTCTAACAATGATGCATCGAGTGAAACAAATGCATTGCAAAGAGCCTGAAAAAATTGCACTGCATATCGCCAACTAGCCGTCGGCAGGCCAAGCTTCGACGCCATGAGACGAGCCTGGTAGGCACCGAGTCCACGGTCTGGATCAAATGGTTCCGACAGAATCAGTTCTGGTGTCTTCACTGCTACTTCTTCAATATCCATTCCCCCAGCAGTACTTGCGATAAGGACCGGTGATCCAGCTGCTCGATCTACAAGAATGGCACAGTAAAGTTCTTGCTGAATATCACAACCACTCTCAACAAATACTTGTCGAACAATTTGACCTTCTGGCCCTGTCTGAATAGTCACAAGTGTTTTGTTTAGGAGACCTTGTGCAATTCGGGAAGCATCATCTGCTGACTTGGCAAGTTCGACACCACGTTGCTCCGATCCCTCTACCTTACCCTTCCCACGACCGCCCGCATGTATTTGCGCTTTGACTGCACAAACTGGTACCCCAAGAGACTTGAATGCATTTGCTGCCTCTTCAGGAGTTCGCACAACCTTTCCCTTCAAGACGGGCACACCTGCGGCCCGCAAGAGTTCTTTGGCTTGAAATTCATGGATTTTCATAGCTGCCTTTTCTGATAATCAAATACAAGGAACTGACCGATGCAAAGGCACCTCAGCCAGAAATTATTTATCGCTTGGAATACCAATATGGCACGGAAGGCATTCCGTTCCAACAGTGGGCAGTTTCTCGCAGGAAACGCCCTCTATTCAAAAATTTTCTCACGTGACCTAAATCCGTCTTTCACGCGAATGAGAAAAATGAAATATTGCTAAACGGTAGGAATTCTCACTACTCAATAGCTTCTTTATGAATTCGACAAATCGCCCTGGTACACCACTCGGCACAAAAATGAACCAGCCCGGCATATTGCCTCGGGTTGTTATCGATCTCGAAAAACTCCGTCATATCAACTGTGGTCTGGGTCGCTTCTCTCTTTACCTTGCTCAAGAGCTACTTGCTCGCTCGGATAATTGTTTTGAGCCTGTCTTTTTTTTACCTGACGGTTGTGACCATTATTTTGAAGCGACACCAAATGCCAATTACAG
>CAJQGO010000072.1 GCA_905477565.1 uncultured Planctomycetota bacterium | reverse complement strand
CGCTTTCAATTTGTGGGTCCTGCCCCTGTCGCCAGGTCTTCCAGAGTTGCCGTGTGGTTGCGAAGATGGCAAGTGGTAGGAAGCAACTCCAAGGATAAAAGCCAACGAGCATTGTGAGTGGATGGAACAACAAACCGCCTGAATGCCGTTCCATAGGAGCTACGAATCGGCCGACGTTATGAACAAAGAAGAATCCTTTTGTCCACTCCCAATCAGTTTGGACTCCAACGCTTACGTACCAAGGTGCGGCCACGAGTATGGCGGCAACAGTGACAATAAGAAGTCGAGTTTGTTGAACCGTATGGAGAGCGGCTGGAATACCGTTGGAAAAGAAGTGCCGAAGCGTTGAGAGTAACTGCTCTTTGAGCTGGAGACCAGCAGGCTGTTCTTTGACATGAGACAGGCATTGAGCAAACCAAACCCAACCCATGACAACAACAAGTGGCCCGATATAGCCGATCGGTCCTTTGCAGAGGACTCCCAGGCCGAGCAAACTGCCTGCAAGGACGGCGTGCCACACGCTGACGGAGGAAGCATTGCTTGTCTGTACATCCTGCTTTGTACTGTCGATTGGATGTCGCCTATCCAGGAGAAAAGGTTCAACCAGAAGGAGCGTTGCCCATGTTGAAAGAGCAACAAGAATCGAGTCAGGGGTCGCGGCGTGAGATTCGATTGCGACTAGTAAACAGCCGAGGTAGGCAAGGGCTGCAACAATGCCCGTTGCCGTACTGAAGCAGCGAGTGCCAAGCCGAAGAAGGGCAAGAGATGTCAACAGAGCTGCTAGTGCTGCAGGAAGACGAGCAGCAATTTCATTCATCCCAAAAATTGAAAAACATGCGGCCATACACCAGTGCATGAGCACGGGCTTGTCAACTGCAAGTTCGCCGTTGAATAGAGGGACCGTCCAGTTTCCTGTTTCAACCATGGTCTGAGCGATAGCAGCAAATCGCGGTTCATCTTCATCCCAAAAAGGCATCCCAATAAAACCCGATGCGAGTACAACGATTGCCACAGCAGCAACAAACAGCTGAGAGTGGCGTGTCATAAAAGAAATGAACCGATTCATGAACGTGGCTCCAGACAGGATGGTGTTCTAGTCAATACGGATGAGAACTTTGGGCGAGTGAACGTGTGTTTTCAGAGTGAGTCTTTGCAATGACCGCGAGGCCGGAATCAAAGGAACGTGGTTTTTCATTGAGAATTTCAAACCCAGGGGGAAGCAGTCGTAGGATTCCTGGCAGATCGTCCGATCGAACCACGAGTCGGGCGAAAGGCGTATCACGGAGATGCCGAATACCTGCATGAATATCGGAAAGTTTCTTAACTGATTCGCCTGTGTAAAAGACAAGACTAGGCCGAGGTGTTTTGACACTCGCCCAGACGCCTGTCCGTTGCTCTGGGGATAATTCGGCGAGAAGATTTGCAGCGCCTTGATGGTGGGCGAGGCGGACTGCTGCAACCCCACCAAGGAGGGCTAGAAATAAGACTGATGAGCTTATGAGCGTACTGACGGCAAGCCCTCGCTTCCCGTGTGATTGTAAAATGAAGCACACAGTAGCCGTCGTGACAGGAAGAAATCCAAGAAGCCCAAGCCATTCGTTTCCAGGGGCGAACTGATGGGAAATTATTGGAAGTCCGCCGATGAAACAAACACCGACTACTGCAAGGCTGAGCCACCCAATATGCATGACCACCGATGCAGCTTTGTCTGAAGTCATGTTTCTGAAGACCACTTTCTCCCAACCGGTGTGTCCGCAGATCCAGTCAGCAACGTAAAGAGCGGTAGCAATTGAAATAGCTGGGTATGCCGGCCAGATATAACCGGGAAGTTTTGTTCCTGCGAGTGAAAAAATACCAATCCAAACCAAAGCCCAACACCCGGCAAAGGTAATAGCGCGGAAGTGTGAACTCGTCAGGCGTTTTGTCCGCCAAAGAAATAGGGCATGGGCCGGAATGGCGAGCAGAATAATTGACCATGGGAACATTCCAATGGCGAGGATCATGGGATAGTACAAGAACGAACCGGAGTGCCCTTCCATGGGGGCGGCAAATCTTCCGGCGTTATGAATAAGAAGGAAATCGGTAATCCACTGCCCGTTCGTCCGCAAGCCAACCAGTAGATACCATGGCAGGGCGACAAGTGTTGCTATAGAAACAATTGTAAGTGGCCGCAGGGAGACCGCAGCTGTGTAAAGCCAGGACATGCCACCAATCGGAGCAGATTTTTGTCGAAGGACTAAAGCGGTGAGAAGGAATGCAAGCATCGGGAGGACAATGCCGACGGGACCTTTAGCAAGAATGGCTAATCCACAGGCCAGGCCAATGCCTAAGGCATGCCTCCGGGTGATCACTGTGAGTGCTCCCCGTTGAATGGCGTGGACATAAATAGCAGCAGCCAACGTGGTGCAAAAAACAAGTGACGCATCAGGGGTTGCGGCTCGTCCACCTACACCCGTCCAAATGCACGTTGACATGACAAGGCCTGAGAGGAGGCCAACGAGTGGCCCAGCGAGAAGACGTCCAGTCCACCATGTAAGCAGGCACGTGCCAACAGTCAGGCAGGCTGACCCTATACGAACACCAAATTCATTGCGGCCGAAAAATGAAACCCCGACGATTTGTACCCAATTGACGAGTGGAGGCTTTTCAACACGAAGAGTGCCATTGTAAGTAGGCACAACCCAGTCACCCGAATCCAGCATTGCCAGTGTGCAGGCAGCATTTTTTGGCTCGTCTTCATCCCAGAGCGGGGCCGTACCAAGCCCCGGCAAAAGAGCGGCAGCAGCCGAAAATACGATGATCAGGATTGCGATTAAGGGGCTTCTGAATATCACCAGCGTCGCCCAAAGAGGATGAAAGGAACGGAGCAGGAGGGTAGAAGCAGCAGCGATGCTGGTCAAGCCGTACAAAATGACGTTTTTTAGGTATATTAAGGCCGGTTGACCGCCTGCTTGGGGCGGGTATGTTCAAGATCAAGCAACCGCCTTTCCAAACGGTCTATTCCCGGGAGAACGCACCCCTTGGCTGACGAAAACACCCCATCTGATGACGCTTCAAATAAGCCACCATCAGAGAATGACGGCAGTGGTTCACCTGATCGCGGATTGGGTGGCCGACTTATCGATCTGCCAATCGAGCAAGAACTGAAGGAGAGTTATCTGACATACGCAATGAGCGTTATTGTCAGTCGAGCTCTTCCTGATGTTCGTGATGGACTGAAGCCGTCGCAGCGACGCATTCTGGTTGCCATGAATGACCTGAACCTTTCACCTGGTTCTTCCCGGGTAAAGTGCGCGAAGATATCGGGTGACACCAGTGGTAACTACCATCCTCATGGTGAAAGTGTGATCTATCCTACGCTTGTCCGTATGGCCCAAGAATGGAACATGCGTCATGTGCTTGTGGATAAGCAGGGTAACTTTGGATCAATCGCCGGATTGCCTGCTGCAGCTATGCGATACACCGAAGCTCGGCTGTCCCCGATTGCGTCACAGATGCTTGATGACATCAATCTCGATACAGTCGATTTTGTGCCAACCTACGATGAGCGAAATACGGAACCCGTCGTACTTCCGAGTCGCTTTCCAAACCTGGTAGTAAATGGAGCTGGTGGTATTGCTGTCGGTATGGCAACAAGTATTCCTCCACACAACCTTGGTGAAGTATGTCGTGGGCTTGTTCAAATGATCGACAACCCAGATACATCAATGGCAGAGTTGCTTGAGATTGTCCCTGGCCCTGATTTTCCGACAGGCGGAATTGTCATGGGGAGGGAGTCCTTGCTACGTGGGTACCTGACTGGAAGAAGTACAATTACGCTTCGCGCACGTGCTCACGTCGAAGAATTTGGAAAAAATCGTAATAGGATCGTGATTACAGAAATTCCATACCAACAAACACGAGATGCTATTGAGGAAAAAATTGCGGACCAGGTGAGTAACGAGCGCATAAAAGGAATTTCTGCGATCCGCAACGAAAGTGATCTGAAAGAACCGGTAAGACTTATTTTGGAGTTGAAGCGGGATGCTGACCCGGACGTTGTTCTCAATCAGCTCTATCAATTCTCGCCACTCCAGACGAGTTTTTCGCTCATCTTTCTTGCCCTAGTAGATGGCAAGCCGAGGATGCTCTCGTTCAAGAACATGCTTGAAGAGTTTTTGCGGCATCGAACTACGGTTCTTCGTCGAAGGACACAGCATCTTCTGGCACGAGCGAGGAATCGTAAGCATACGCTCGAAGGCCTTCTTGTCGCCTTGGCCAACATCGATGAAGTGATCAAAATCATCCGCAGTTCCAAGTCTCAAGCAGAGGCAAAGCAACGCTTGATGCAGATTGAGACACCAGCGTCTCTGTTGCAGCGGGCCCTTGGCGATGAAGGATTTGGGATTCTTCAGGAAGAACGAGGGAAAGCAGAAGTCTATGGGTTGTCACCTGTCCAGGCTGATGCGGTATTGCGTCTTACGCTTGGACAACTCGTGAATCTTGAGCAAGAAAAGCTGGGCGGCGAACATCAGGAACTGCTCACCAAGATTCGTGAATTCCTCCGGATTTTGTCGAGTGAAGATAATATCCGTGCATTGATAAGGGCGGATTTGCTTGCAATCGAGTCAAAGTTTGCGGAGCCTCGACGAACCGAGATCAGTGGCGAAGTCGCTGATATTCGTGACATGGCAGAGTTGATTACCGAAGCAACGATGGTTGTCACAATTACTCGGTCAGGCTACGTCAAGCGAACTGCGGCCGACACCTATCGAGCACAACGACGAGGCGGGAAGGGGTTGACTGGGGCTCGGGTCGATGAGTCTGATCCTGTCGAACACTTTTTCGTGGCAAGCACCCATGATTGGTTGCTGGTGTTTACTACGAGAGGCAAGGTCTTTTCGATGCGAGTCTTTGAGTTGCCAGAACTCGCTCGTGATGCAAAAGGCAGGGCGCTTGTGAATCTGCTGGAGTTTGAAGAAGGTGAACGGGTGGCAGAGTGTCGCGCGGTTTCTGGATTCGATAACCCAGATCAGTGTCTATTGCTCGCCGCCCGTAGTGGTACCGTGAAAAAGACGCCTCTTGAGCAGTATCGTCGTCGACGCACGAAAGGTCTGATTGCCGTGAAATTGAAGGAAGGCGATGAGCTTGTTGGTGCAGTCGTTACGCAACCTGGTGATGAGCTTGTGCTGGCAACGGCTTCGGGTATGGCTATTCGGTTTCCAGAATCTGATGCTCGACCAATGGGTCGTGATACCAGTGGTGTTCGGGGCATCAAGCTCGGCAAGGGAGATAGCCTGGTCGGTATTGTTGTTGCAGATCCCTCTGCGACACTTCTTACCGTGTGCGAAAAAGGGTACGGGAAACGGACGCCGTTTGGTGCAGGTACACCGCTTGCCGAAGGAGAGCCTTCTGCAGGAGGCAGTATTGAAGAATCTGAAACAGAGTCGAGTGGAATGCGTTACCGCACCCAGGGTCGTGGAGGGAAAGGGGTGCGTGACATCAAGACGACTGCCCGAAACGGCAAGGTCGTATCGATTGTCTCGGTACGAGACGAGGATCAGGTCTTGATGATGACTGCTCGTGGGAAACTACAACGTGTGAATGTTGGTGAAATTAAGGCTATCGGCCGAAATACGCAGGGCGTTCGGATCATGCGGTTAGATGATGCTGATTCGTTAGCTGCGGTGGTTCCAGTGCCACCGAGCGAGCAGGAAGAGGCGGAAACTGTGCCAGAAGAAGAGTAGCCTTTAACCTGCAGATAATGAGAAATTGAAATGAAAATAGCAGTAGTCGGCACAGGGTACGTGGGGTTGGTAACTGGTACATGCCTGGCTGACAGTGGTAATGATGTCATATGCCTCGACATTGATGAGAAAAAGGTTTCTTCTCTTAAAGAGGGCAAGATCCCGATTTATGAGCCTGGTCTCGAGGAACTCGTCGAGCGGAATGCACGGGTTGGGCGACTGCAGTTTACTACGGATACGAACGAAGCGGTTGCAGCAGCCGAGATAGTTTTTCTTGCAGTTGGAACGCCACCGACGACGAGCGGCGCAGCTGATTTGACAGCTCTCTGGAGTGTGGTGTCATCAGTAGCTCCATATCTTGCAGAAGACGTCATCGTGATAACAAAGAGCACAGTGCCTGTTGGTACTGCTGCCAAGATCGAACACCAGCTGCTGGAAGCCACGGGTCACGAGTGTCATGTTGCCAGTAACCCAGAGTTCCTCAAAGAGGGAGCGGCAATAGAAGATTTCCAACGGCCGGACCGTGTGGTGGTTGGTGTGCGAACCGCCGAAGTTGCCGAAAAACTCCGAAGGCTCTACTCGCCATTTTTGCGAACTGAGCGACCGTTTCTGGTCATGTCGCCAGAGAGTGCCGAGATGACAAAATATGTGGCGAACTCGCTTTTAGCGACCAAGATAAGTTTTATAAATGAAGTCGCAAATCTTTGTGAGCGAATGGAAGCCAATGTTGATGACGTGAGGCGAGGCATTGGGCACGATAGTCGGATCGGATTTTCATTCTTGTTTCCAGGCGTCGGTTACGGAGGAAGCTGTTTTCCAAAAGACGTCCAGGCACTTTCCGCTATGGGGCGTGAGCGATCGAGTGAATTAACGATTTTGCAGGCAGTGCATGGAGCCAACCTCGCACAGAAGCAAGTTCTCGGAAAAAAAATAGTAGATCATTTTGATGGCAATCTTGAGGGACGTCGAATAGCTCTCTGGGGACTTGCTTTCAAGCCTCGAACAGACGACATCAGGGACGCCCCATCGCTTGAACTGATTGATGTTCTTCTGGCAGCCCGGGTAAAGATTCGAGTTTTTGACCCCGAAGCTATGCAGAACGTTCAAGATAGATACGGCAGTGCGCTGGAGTACGCATCGAGCCCGCTGGATGCTGTTACGAATGCAGATGCACTGGCGATCGTGACAGAGTGGGGAGATT
>CAJQGO010000071.1 GCA_905477565.1 uncultured Planctomycetota bacterium | reverse complement strand
TACGCGCTGCCATCGCCGGGCCAATCCCAGGGAGGAGTGACAACTCAGTTGGAGGAGCGCTGTTAATATCAAGATTGAAGCGTATTGTTCGTTCAGGAGGATAGAAAAAGTCGACAAGTGCTTGTCTTGAGAGCGTCACCCACAAGGCCAGAGTAGCCAACCCAGTCATCGTCAGGGCGATGAGCGCACGCTGCTGCTGGCGAGAAGGTGGAGGCTCAAAGGTCTGCTCGCCTCGGGCTAGAGAAGACGGAGTAGTATCAAAAGATGATTTCATGAGAACTTCCGGCCGGGGTTCGATCCTAGCCGGTGTGGCAGGATGTTCATTTCCTCGCGTGCCTTGTCTTTTCATTATGATATGTCCTTTGCGTTAAATTCTCTAGGAAATAGTTATATGGTTTTAGACACTGTCAATCTGCCGCCTGATGCTCGTGACCACGTACAGGTTGTATGGAATGAACATTTGGTTGCAGAAGTAAGACACTCTACGCACATATGGTTTCGGGAAGATTGTGGGCTTGAGGTTGATTGGACGAGTGCAGCACTGGTGGATAAAGCCATTGAACGCACTCTGGCTGTTAGGGCGCGGACAAATGGAGTGATTGCTGGGCTGCGGGTGGTCGAGGTTGTTGTAGACGAATTTCAGGAAAATCTGGTGTGGTCATCAGTGATCGATGATGGAGACTGTGTTGAGGCGGGTACTGTAATTGGCTACCTGAGTGGTTCCGTACGTTCAATACTTCAGACTGAGCGAGTGATTCTCAATGTGCTTGGAAGGTTGTCAGGCGTGGCAACCACAACGCGGCACTTGGTTGAGGCAATTCAGGAAACACCATGTCGGATGTACGATACTCGGAAGACAGTGCCTGGATGGAGATTATTGGATAAGTATGCAGTCAATTGTGGTGGAGGATTTAATCATCGTATCGGTCTCTACGATGCGATTCTTATTAAAGATAATCATCTTGCAGCACTTCAAGAAAATGGTCTATCTCCCGCAGATGCTGTCCACAGATCGCGTGAATTTATCTTCAAGACCTTTCCAACGAGCAGGGCGAATCAGATGGTCGTCGAGATAGAAGTAGATTCACTCAATCAGTTGGCAGATGTTTTGCCGTCAAAACCTGATATCGTTCTACTCGATAACATGAGTGTCGAGGAACTTCGTCAGGCCGTCGCACTACGGAGGAGTAATGCTCCAGACGTGATCCTCGAGGCTTCTGGGGGGATTATGCTCGAGAATATTTCCGAGGTCGCTAAAAGCGGGGTCGATCGAATCAGTACAGGTGCTCCGATGCACACATCGTCTTGGCTTGATATCGGACTCGATTGGAATGCTGTATCTATTCCATAAGAAAAAGGAACAACAAAAAACTAGGATACTTCAAGCGGACATAACGGTATTGTGTCTATATCGACCGCAAAGTGATTAGACGCCAAGCAGTCGATTTCGCTTCATCCTACGTTCTGCCCTTAGGCGAGCGCGTCGCTTTGTTTCACTTGGCTTTTCAAAAAATTCTCGTCGGCGCATCTCTTTCTTGATGCCACTTCTTTCAACGAGTTTACGGAAGCGGCGAACAGCTTCTTGAATACTTTCGCGATCACGGACCGTCAGTTTAACCATGGAATCCTTTAACCGTTTTGAACGACAAACTATTTAAAAATGTACTGAATGCTCTTGGGGATGATGCCGAGAGGAACAATCATTTCAGACCCTATAAGGTACCCTAAGTCCATACGGCTCGTCCATGCCGATACGGAGAAACAGCACTCTTTTCGCATTCAGACGGCCAAACTTTGATAATCTTTTCATAAGTCTCAGTGAGGTGATGGCGGCGTGGGATCTATTTAGTGGAAGAGTTATATGGATAAGTGCATCTGATGATGGCGTGGAATGATACCGAAACAACTCGGCAACTTCTCGGTGCGGTGCTCGCACTTGTGTTGTTTGTAATAACCGCACCAAGGGGACGACGATGGGTGGCACGAAGCCCATTTGTACTGCTCCTTCTGTCTCCGATTCCGGTCGTGTTGCCTCTTTTATTCCCATCAGTGCAATCGGCTGTTGGGTTCTCCCAACAGGCAATCCGTTTTTTTGCCCTCGCGTCTCTTTTGCAGTCTCTGGTCCTTGTTGTGTTTGTTTCAGGGTGGGAACGCATTCGAGATCCAGTGCCTAAGATTTTTCTTGACGTTTTAGGATTTGCAGTGGTTGGGGTCGCTCTCGTCACAGCACTTTGGGAGGCGGGCGTTGCTGCAGGTGAGCTCTTTGCTGGCTCAGCTGTTTTGACAGCAGTCCTTGGATTTGCACTTCGAGATACCCTTGGTAACGTTGCTGCCGGACTGGCTATCCATGCAGAGCATCCGTTTGAATTAAATGACTGGATTCAATACGACACGCATGCAGAGCATATTGGAAAAGTTGTTGAGATTAATTGGAGGGCTACAAAAGTAATCACTTTGGATCTCGCTTACGTGGATATTCCGAATAGCCAGTTGGCACAAGCATCTATAAGAAACTTCACAAAACCAGATCCATGGTCCCGACGTAGTCTTTTCATCGTAGCACCATACGAGGTGCCGCCACAGAAAGTGCAGGCAATCATGCTCGATGCTGTTCGAGGCAGTTTTGGCGTCCTTGATTCTCCGGCTCCCTCTGTCATTACGAACGACTACACCGATCGTGGCATTGAATATTGGATTAGAATTTTCACAACGGAGTTTGGCCAACGAGATCGGGTTGATGGCATGGCACGAGATCGCATTTTTTACGCGCTTGCCAGGAATGGTATTCGTATACCTGTTTCCACGCACCAGGTGCGACTGACTCAACTCCCGGCAATTGCTGAGGCTCCTCGGATAACCATAGTTGCAGAGCGAGCACGTCGGCTTGGGGCTGCTGGGGTTCTGGGAATGCTTTCACGCGAACAGCTCGAGAAAATTGCAAGCGAGCAGGACGAACAAACCTATGCCGAAGGTGAACAGATTATTCGCCAAGGTGAGCCCGGTACGAGTATGTTCATTATTACGGAAGGAGAAGTGACGGTTGGTGTCGAAGCATCCGAGAAGGAGCATGTGCAGCTTCGTAGGCTACAAGTCGGCGAGTACTTTGGTGAGATGTCGCTTATGACCGGAGAACCACGTTCGGCCACAGTCACAGCAACTACAGAGACACGGGTCTTTGAAGTCACGCGAACGTCATTTCGAGAAATACTTGAGCAACAGCCCAGCCTTCTTGAAAAAATAGGTGAAAATATCCACAGGAGATTACTCGAGCGTGAGGAAGCAGTTGAAGGTGCAAGGAGTCAGCGGCTTGGTGAGACATCTTCGGATATACTGACCAGTATGAAAGAATTTTTTGGACTCTAATGCAGTGCGGTTGGCACTTTATAGAAACTAGGAGGGTGCTTTTTTCATGCGGGTCGAATTATTGCCTTCGAGTCAGCCTCCCTCAGACCAGCAGTTTTTGGTCACCTACCTAATCAATGACCGAGTCGCGATTGACGCGGGGTCAATAGGTCTGCTTGCCGATTTGAAAAAGCAGGAACAGGTTGAGCACGTCTTTGTCACGCACCAACACATTGATCACATAGCGACCCTGCCGATCCTATTGGAAAATGTCTATGAACCAGG
>CAJQGO010000070.1 GCA_905477565.1 uncultured Planctomycetota bacterium | reverse complement strand
CCCGAATGAGCTTTCAATGTGTACTGGCCATCTTGGTTGGTCTCTGTCGTTTCTTGCTTCACCATTCTTCGGAGCCGGTTTTTCTGATCACGCCGCCATGCTGTGACTTCAGCTCCGTGTATTGGCTTACCACTTTCCACATCGACGACATACCCAGTGTGTTGTGAAAGTTGTGATTGGTAGTCTGTTGTATTCACAGCGGATATTCGACTTACCCAGACAAGTGCTGCCGAAACAACATTGTCACGTTCACCAAAGTCTCCACGATAACTACTCACAACCCAGTAAGCACCAGGCTCGATTGTTTCCGTAACGAACGTGCTTTCCATAGAGAGGGCTTCGATGGCTGGTTGATAGTCATCATGTACCGGAAGTCTCACAACTGCTGATTGAATTACTGGAAGAGAAAGGATCCGTTCGCGATCTTTTCCATCAATCCCTTGACCATACGCTTTTCCTTCAAGCAGTCGCTCTTCCCAGTTTGCCTTGACCAGCCGCAGATGCATTTGATCAATGTTGCGATAGGTGACGTGGAGTGCTGGCCAGGGCTTCGCCCATGTACGTTCTGTTGCAACACTTAGTTCTTTCGCTTCAATTTGAACAATCAGGTTTTGACATTGTTTTGCACCAACGCTTTGTGGGTACCGCTCAACAGCTTCGAGTGCGATCACTCTGGCTTCTGCAGGACTTTCCGGACGGAGAATCTCCGCTAGTGCAAACCTTGCCATCGCACTTATCTCATGGTCTCCTACCCGCTCAATAAATTCTGACAGGGCCTTTCGAAGGGCATCGTCTGGTTCTGTTTCAGCATCAACGACTGCCACACCGCGTGCCCAGAGAAGACGGTCAAGATCTGCCGAAAGAAAAGCCGTCTGATCTTGGTCATGGGCATGAAAATCTAAAATCTGTTGATAGAGACTGATGACTCGCAATACTGGTGACTCTTTATCCGTTACTAAGTCCATGTCGACTTGAGCTTCTGCTGGCTTCCACTTCCGAAAGACATTGACGTCATCAAAAGCTGGACTCGATGCTTCAAGCTCAAATGCATCTTCGGGCTTAACAAGACCCTGTTCACCTGTTTGGTAAAATACGATTGCATCGCGTGCCACGACATCCCAAAGAGTCGGTCGGTATGCCTTGCCCATTGAACCAGCTTCAATCAGCATGGCCCAGTCTTCGACAGGTAAATCTTTGAGCCCTCTATCATCCGAAAGCGCCGACTCGAATCGAGCATGAATTTCAAGAACGATCTGCCGAAGGTCCCACGAACTTATTTCTGACAGATCTCGCTCTCCATCACTCTTCACTTGACTTGTTCGCTGCGCAAATCGCCAACGATTCATCTGGAAAAAGTTCCATGTCCAGTTGGCCTGAATGGCTTGGAGGGCGCCGCGGGTTTGTGCAGGTGCGGCTTCCATTGTGGCATCCAAATCAATGAGTCGCTGTGGGTCATCTCCTGGGCGATCTGAATTCTCCAGTAATACGCGCGTCGCAATTGCACGAGCAACCTCATCCCACTGTTTGCCTTCAATAGCAGACTGTTCAATGCCTGCGAGCAGGTCGCTTCCGGTTTTCGGCTTTCCTTCACGAATTGCTTTGGTAATCAACTGCCACTCAGCCTGATGGGGAACCAGCGGCTCAGCTGCAGGCAGCATGGGCACCCAACAATTCATGAGGCAGAGTATGTACAGAACGTGTCGGTTCATTTTTTGAATATCCCGCTAATTGGAAAAACTACTTTTGAAGACGCATGTACGCCAGACGTGCAAAACGTTGTTTCATCTTACGTACTTTTGAATACTTGCCGAAAACCATCATTGATCATGTGTCTTCCATAACTCGCTGGTAGCAATCTTGAAGACAGAATCAGAACCCCACATAGCCCAGAATGAACAACATTCCGTTTGAGTATGAAAAACCCTTTTTTTGGTACTGGAACGCCTTATTAACGCAGAATGTTTCTTGCCGTTACAGGAAAAACGTGCTAATAATAGATATGGATAAACAGACATTTATTCATGCCCCGCTGATCGATCTCTCTGGGATCCGCGTTTGATGGTTTCATCCTTCAAACGGCGACGTGGGTGTTCCCAACGGACTCTCTGGAGTTGCTTCAATGGAACCCTCAGTGATGCGGTTTTTTATACAACGCTTGCTATTACCTGTCGCTGTAGCAGGCTTGATGCTCGTGCTGTCTTCCATTGGCCTGACGCCGGTCGTAGTCGAAGCTGCAGAGCCGCTTTCGTATAACGAACATATTCGGCCAATTTTAGTTGAAAACTGTTTCTCCTGTCATGGAGCAGACTCAGCGAGTCGAAAGGCTGACCTTCGCCTCGATCATCGAGATGATGCCATTGAGTATGGAGCGATCGTTGCTGGTGACCCAGATTCAACAGTCCTGCTCGACCGAATTTATTCTGATGATCCTGAAGAGGTCATGCCCCCCCCAGAGACAAAAAAAACGCTGTCGTCTGATCAGAAAGCGCTCCTCACGCAGTGGATCAAAGAAGGCGCTGAATACGAACAGCACTGGTCATTCATTCCACCATCGCGCCCCCACGTGCCAGCCGTAAAAAAACAAGACTGGGTTCGCAACCCCATTGATTCTTTTATTCTCTCACGACTTGAATCAGAAGGTCTTGCGCCTGCTGCTGAGGCAGATCGCAGAACACTGGCTCGCCGGCTTTCACTTGATCTTACCGGGCTTCCACCAGAGCCCTCAGTTGTTGAAGCATTTGTGCTTGACCCTCATGCCGATGCCTACGAACGCCTCGTTGATACATTCCTCTCAACACTCCAGTGGGGTGAGCATCGCGGACGACATTGGCTTGATTACGCTCGATATGCTGACACTCATGGCATTCACTTTGATAACTTTCGTGAAATGTGGACCTATCGGCAATGGGTTATCAATGCATTCAACCGCAATATGCCTTTTGATCAATTCACCATTTTGCAACTTGCAGGAGACCTCATAGCTGATCATGGGCCTGGTGCAACACCTGATCTGATTCTTGATAACAAGATTGCTACTGGCTTCAATCGCTGCAATATGACGACCAACGAGGGTGGCATTATTGATGAAGAATACATTGTCCTTTACGCAAGGGATCGGACTGAAACCACAGCACAGGTTTTCATGGGACTCACCGCTGGTTGCGCCGTCTGCCATGACCACAAGTTTGACCCGTTATCACAAAAAGAGTTTTATGAACTCTCAGCATTTTTCAACAACACAACGCAACGAGCAAAAGACGGCAACGTCTATAACACCCCGCCTGTTCTCGCAGTTCCCCTTGCTGAAGATCGAACTCGATTTCGTGAAATTGAGAAAGAATTGCCCGTTGCTCGAGCAGCCCTAGCCACTCGCAAGAAAAATGCCAAAGGCGAGTTCCACACATGGGTCCAATCACTCACGGAAGATCAGGTCCTTGCGGTGCGGCCGCAGGAAACGCCACTGCTTGACATTGCATTTTCTGAGGGTGAGGGAAATAAAACAAAGGCATCTTTTTTAGGAAAACAGACCACCATACCGCTTTCAGACTCGACGTCATGGCTGCCAGGCCCCAGTGGTATGTCTGCTGCATTACTTAATGGGAAAGCTGTTGAACTCCCATCAGTTGGTGACTTCGAACATAATCAGGCATTTACTATTTCCTGCTGGGTCAAGCCTCCAAAAGAAGATGGCAATAAACATTTTTCCATTGCTTCTCGGATGGATGAGTCAAATGCACACCGTGGATGGGACTTGTGGGTTGACGACCGCCGTGTCGGGATGCATCTGATTCATAAATGGCCTGAAGATGCATTAAAAGTTGTCGCAAAAAAACCACTCAAGCCAGATGTCTGGACACTCGTCACGCTGTCATACAACGGCAGCGGGAATGTTGGTGGCATCAAAATCTATTACGATGGTGTTGTGCAACAAAATCCTCAGAACGTAATTAACAAATTTAAGAAAAATACAACGCGAACTGATACGGCGCCCTTTGTCATTGGAGGTCGATCAAAGGGATCACCTGCTAAGAATCTTGGTCTTGCCAGTGTTTCTATCTGGGGCCGAGCTCTTTCTCAAAATGAAGTCGAAAGTATTGCAAAAGCAGATCTTCTGACTGATATCGTCAACCTGCCGAAGAACGAACGAATCCAAGCTGCGAATAGTCTGTACGACTGGTGGCTATCTTCCTTCGACAAGGCTTTCCAAGAAGCGAAGGCTCGGGAGAACAGATTGGTCGTCGAAGAAGCAGCCATTAAAAAACGTGGGACGATTGCCCATGTTATGGAAGAAAAGCCTGACATGGCCAAGGCTTTTGTGCTCGATCGAGGAGAGTACGACAAACGGCTTGATGAGGTTTCTCCTGGAACTCCAGCTGCGCTTCCAGCCTACCCCGAAACACTTCCAAAAAATCGGCTGGGCCTGGCGCAGTGGCTCCTCCTGCAAGATCACCCTCTTACAAGTCGCGTTACTGTCAATCGATTCTGGCAAGAAGTCTTTGGGACTGGCCTTGTTCGCACCAGTGGCGACTTTGGAATCACGGGAGAACTTCCAAGTAATCAAGACCTCCTTGATTGGCTTGCTGTAGAATTCCGAGAAAGCGGATGGGATGTCAAACATCTATTCCGACTTTTTGTGACCAGTGCCGCCTATCGACAAGCTGCAATAGCGACGCCTGAAAAATTGGTCAAAGATCGCGACAATCGTTTTCTGTCACGAGGCCCTCGTTTCCGCATGGATGCCGAAATGATTCGTGATACGGCTTTGGCAGCGAGTGGCCTGCTCGTCCAGAAAATTGGTGGCCCAAGCGTCAAACCATACCAGCCCGATGGTGTCTGGCAGGCGGTTGCCATGCCGGAGAGTGACACAAAAAAATACGCTGCAAGCACAGGCGCTGATCTGTATCGCAGAAGCATGTATTGGTTTTGGAAACGATCGGCTCCGCCGACCTCGATGGATATTCTTGATGCACCGTCACGGGAAGTCTGCACAGTGAGACGAGACAGAACAAATACGCCGCTACAGGCACTTGTCGTATTGAATGATCCACAGTTTATTGAAGCGTCGAGGGCATTAGCAGACGATGCGCTGTTTCTGGGTGGGAGCAATGACGACCAACGCATTGAGTACATCGCAAACAGACTGTTGTCGCGGCCACTGGCTGAAGCCGAAAAGCCTGTTGTCAAACAATCGCTGGCTGATTTAACGACATGGTACAAGGAACATCTTGAAGATGCCCAAGCGGTCGTCACAGTCGGTCAATCACAGCCTCGTCATGAAGATGCTGTGACGTTAGCAAGCTGGACCATGCTGACGAATCAACTTATGAATCTGGACGAAGTACTTTCCAAATAAGCCATACACAAGGCGTGAATCCATGAATCCACCAATTCGATCACCGCTGGACGAACTGGGGCTCAACCTCACACGACGACGTTTCTTTGAGCAGGGGAGCCATCTTCTTGGTGGAGCGGCGCTTGCATCGCTTCTTCCTGGTGGCCTTGCGCACGGTGCGCCGAATGCCCAAAACAATTCAACCATAGAGATACCACGTGTACCAGGCGCTATTGGACCTCACTTTGCCCCGAAAGCAAAACATGTCATCTATCTGCATATGGTTGGCGGACCACCGCAGCAAGATATGTATGACTACAAGCCTGTAATGGATGACTGGTATGACAAGGACTTACCGGAAAGTATTCGGAATGGCCAACGACTGACAACCATGACATCTGGTCAGAAGCGATTTCCGATTGCACCTTCCAAATTCAAGTTCAAGCAGCATGGTGAAAGTGGCATGTGGGTGACTGAACTCTTGCCATGGACTGCAAAAATGGTTGATGAGATGTGCTTCATACGAAGCATGCATACAGAAGCAATCAACCATGAGCCTGCCATTACCTATATGCAGACGGGAAATCAGATCACGGGACGCCCATGTCTCGGTTCATGGACAAGTTATGGCCTTGGAAGCCTGAATGAAGATTTGCCAGCGTTTGTCGTGCTCGTTGCCCAATCGACAAAGCCAGCGCAGGCACAAGCAATTGGTGCGCGACTCTGGTCGAGCGGATATCTTCCGGGTGAATACGCAGGCGTGAGCTTTCGTTCAAGCGGCGATCCTATCCTCTACCTCAATAATCCACCTGGTGTTCCTGATGCCGTTCGTAGGAAAACACTTGATGGACTGCAGGCTTTAAACCAGCAGACGTTTGAGAAAATTGGTGACCCTGAAATACGAACACGTATTGCGCAGTATGAGATGGCCTACCGCATGCAAACCAGCGTGCCTGACCTTACTGATATTTCTCAGGAGTCTGAGAGCACGCTTGCGTTGTATGGTGATCAGGTAAAAAACGCAGGGTCATTTGCAAACTCTGTTCTTATGGCACGCCGCATGGTGGAGCGTGGCGTACGGTTTGTACAGCTGTACCTCAATCATTGGGATACACACAGTGACGTTGCAAAGCGTCTCCCAAATGGCTGTCGAGATATTGATCAGGCCTGTTATGGATTGATCAATGACTTGAAGTCTCGCGGGCTTCTTGATGACACGCTCATTGTCTGGGGTGGTGAATTCGGCCGAACGGTCTATTCGCAGGGTGGTCTGTCGAAAGAAAATTATGGACGTGATCATCATCCGCGTTGCTTCACGATGTGGATGTGTGGTGGTGGAGCCAAGCCCGGACAAATCTACGGTGAGACCGATGACTTCTCATACAACATCGTAAAAAATCCTGTGCATATTCGAGATTTTCATGCCACAGTGCTTCATCTGCTTGGCTTTGACCATGAGCGATTTACATATCGTCATCTTGGCCTGGACCAGAAGCTGACAGGTGTTGAGCACGCCAAGATTATTCAGGATTTGCTCGCCTGACACTGCTGCGGTTTATAAAAAACCCTCACCATCTGTTTCCTGATTCATCCAGAGACAGTGGGCAAATTGCCTGTTTTTCCGAGATGTTTTTGTAACGCTTGGCAGAACGGAAACATCTTCCCATCATGCAGTCTGCAAGAGTGGTGTTATTTCCAAAAGAGGGGGTCTGCCTGATGATTAAATATTTTTTAGCAATAGTACTCAGTCTGCACTGTGCATGTGCCTATGCTGAGGACCGTCCGAACGTTCTTTGGATTTATCTCGAGGATATCAGTGGCTGGCTCAGTTGTTATGGCGAGACACTCATTGAAACACCAAACTTTGATCGCCTTGCTGCACGGGGTATTCGCTTTGATCGATTCTACACGCCGGCTGGTGTGTGCTCAGCAACTCGTTCTGCCACGATTGTTGGTGCAATGCAGACAAGCTTTGGCATTCACAACCACCGCAGTGGACGACCAGATTTTCGTGGTCAGACCATGGGTGCAGCTTTTGATGACATACGCTTGCCTGCAGGTGTTGAGCCTCTTCCAGTTTTGATGAAGAAAGCCGGGTACTTCACCTTCAATCAATCTGGCAAAGATGATTACAACTTCAAATGGAGTGCAGAAGATTTTTACAGCCCGAACAGTAAAACCAATCTCTGGAGAAATCGTAAACCGGGCCAGCCATTTTTTGGGCAGGTTCAACTAAAGGGCGGCAAACTTGGCAAGCGGGCAAAGCCAGTGATTGATCCTGCAACCGTACCTGTTCCGCCGTACTACCCAGACATTCCTGAAGTACGTGAAGAAATTGCACATCACTACGACTGCCTTCTCAAGACTGATCAGGAGATTGGCAACCTGCTGGACCAGCTTGAAAAGGACGGGCTTACTGATTCGACGTACATTTTCTGCTTTAGTGACCATGGCTACAAACTTCATCGCCACAAACAATTTTTATACGAAGGTGGCATTCACATGCCGCTGCTTGTAGCAGGCCCTGGAATCAAATCGGGGCAAGTCCGTGATGATCTTGTCAGTGGCATTGATATCGCACCGGCAAGCCTTGCAGCTGCTGGGCTCCCTATTCCTTCTTTTATGGAAGGACGAGATTTCTTGGCAAAAGATTACACACCACGTGAGTATCTTGTTGCAGCACGTGATCGTTGTGATTACAGCATTGAGAAAATACGGGCAGTCGTCACGCCACGATTTAAGTATCTGCGAAATTATCTGACAGACCGTCCTTTTATGCAGCCGAGCTATAAAGACCCGTGGCCTGTATCAATACGCTTTCGAGAAATGATGGCCAACAATGAGATGAATGAAACACAACTCATTTTCTTTGGTCCAGAGAAAATGCCTGAAGAACTATATGATCTCGAAAACGATCCACATGAAATTCACAATCTTGCAGAAGATCCAGCATTTCAAAAAGAGCTAGAAAAGCATCGACAACTTTTAAAGGACTGGATTGCAGAAACTGGTGATCAGGGCCAGACAACCGAGAGTGATGCTGGTTTACTTGCAGCGTTGAAGCGTTGGGGAGACAAATGCGTGAACCCGGAATATGATCGGGTGCGATCGCAACTCAAAGAATCCAAAAATTGATTCCGTAAATTGCTTCAGTTCTGCTAGTGTCACCCATCAAACGCCCTCGTAGCTCAGGGGATAGAGCACCGCTTTCCTAAAGCGGGAGTCGCAGGTTCGAATCCTGCCGGGGGTATTACCTTCTCAAGAGGTATAGCGGTTTTTTGCGATTTGTATCCGCTGGATACAGATATGGATACAGAACCGCTCAACTGACTATCCCAATCCCCACTCAAGATGGGGTCGAAAACGGCCAAGTTTCAGTACAGATTTCAGGCCAGTTTCAGGTAATGCAAAGGGAAAAATATGGCTATTAATTTGGGCCTATAAATATAGGGTTAATATCTATGCAAAATATCTATGCAAATTTGCATTTAACTCTTGACAACAGAATGCCGATACTGTATAATAAGAGCATACAAAGGACGGATGAGACTATTTTTTAGGACTTTTGGAGGATTAGACATGGGATGGCAAGTTTACTCGCGAACGAACATTTGGGGCAGTGAAAAAGCAATCAAGCAAATTGAAGAACTAATAAGCAGCCCAGAAGCACTTGAAGCAAAGTTTCCATGTGTTGCGACCTTCGGCCTACCTTATGTCTCCTACAAAACAGACAGAGACAATAATCCCTGTGGATATATCCAAGTTGTGTTCGACACTCGCAAAGAAGTTCCAGAAGACCTGTTTGGTTGGTGCGAAAGCCTCGAATGCCATATTGATGCGGTATCAAACTGCGAGGGAGACCGGGAAGAGGAGCATTATGATTCCGAGACAATCAAAGAAGACCGTCAATACAAACTGGAACAACTAGAGCAACGTCTAGAGGCTCAAAAAGAAAAACTCACTGAAGCACAGGCCGAAGAGGAAATGGGTATAGGAGTGCAAAATAACTCCAACGGTGGTGTTACTTTCACAGCAGCAGATATGGCAAAGGCCATGGTACAGACAACAGAAGGTAATATTGCCAGACTACGACAGCAAATTGCTGGAGACATTTGGACACAAGCATTAGAGGACTAATTGGAGATGGTTGGTGGTGGCTGGGACATTTAAAACCAAGTAGGTGATTCACAGTATTATCGGGCCAAGTGTTCGATTCAAAAAACTATCATCTACTTTTTGTCAGGCCACCGCTGACCGGATCCAAATTTGAGGATGAAATTATGAGTGACTTGGAAAAGAAGATTGAAGCAATAGACGACATGACGCGAGAAATTGCTGCAATCCAACACAACAATTACTTCATTCTTGAACAATATCGACTCGTAGAAGAACAAATAACCAAAGTTCGCACCAAATATGAAAAGAAATTCAATGGAAAATTAGCCAGTGACGACCTACTAAACAAAAAAATAAAGCAATATCGGGAGGAATTAGAACTAAGAAATGAGGTTCTACCTCAAAGTAAAAAGAAATTGGTACTAAGAATTACAGGCCAATTAAAAGTACAGTTCTTAAAGGCAATG
>CAJQGO010000069.1 GCA_905477565.1 uncultured Planctomycetota bacterium | reverse complement strand
TCTGCATCATCTGAAGAAACCGCATTCACACCAACCATTCACCACGCAAACATTAAGACTGTCACCTTATTTGCACAGAACCCACAGATCGTGACTCCTGTGGGAATAGCAGTGGCACCCGATGGCCGTGTCTTCGTGCAGGAAAACCACACCCATAAACGAACGAAAGAGTACGGAGGGCCAGAAACCGATCGTATCCTCATTTTCGAAGACACCAATGGCGATGGGATCGCGGATACACGAAGTGTTTTTTATGAAGGACACACCTTCAGTACTGATCTCCTCTTCGGTCCTGATGGACACCTGTACGTCAGCACGCGTTGGTTTATTGGCCGTTTTCGAGATGCCGCAACGAAAAAGAAGGCTGACGCCGAGCCCGAAAAAATAATCGTCTGCGACACCGATGGTGACTATCCTCACAACGGAGTTGGGGGGTTGGCAATTGATCCTGCACACCCAGAGTGGCTGGCCTTTGGTTTTGGAGAAAACCTTGGCGTTGAGTACACATTTGTTGGCTCCGATGGAACAAAACTTTCTGGTGGTAGCGAAGGTGGCTCGACGTATCGTTGCCGTACTGACGGAACCGGATTAACCCGACAATCCACCGGACATTGGAATGCCTTTGGAATGGCATACGACTTAGATGGCAATCTTTTTTCAACGGACAACGACCCCAACGCCACACCGCCGAATCGTCTGCTGTACATCGTTCCCGGTGCCGACTTCGGCTACGAGTATCGCTACGGCCGCTCTGGCCGGCATCCACTTGTCTGTTGGTTTGGCGAAAATCCGGGCACACTTGGAATGATCGGTGCCCTTGGCGAAGCCGCGTGTGGCGTCATACCACACGGTGCTGGTCAACTCCTTACCGCCTCCTGGACAGACAATCGTGTTGATCTCCACGTGCTCCAGCCTCACGGTGATTCATTTACTGCATCACGTGAACCGTTCCTGAGTGGCCCAGATGATTTTCGGCCGGTTCATTTCTCATACTCTGCTGATGGAAAATATCTGTACTTTACCGATTGGGTGAAACTTTCGTATCCAGTTCACGGTCATGGACGCATATGGCGGGTTGAGTTCAAAGAGCCCGTCTCCCACAATCCATCAGAAAACAGGCCGCCTGCGAAACCTTTTTCAACAGCCGATGCACTTGCAGAACTTGGAAGTGATGATCCGTATGTTCGTACAAAAGCCATCCATACACTCACCAGGAACCCAGGTGTACTGACCGATTACAAATGGCAGTCGGAACCCAATGGGATCGCTCGCGCACACTACGCGGTAGCAGTCAAACGCTCTACCCTTAAGAGCCGCACCGACATCATTCCAGCACTTTTGCATGACGAAACTCCTGAAGTGCGTTTTGTCGGAGTCAAATGGATTGCTGATGAAAACCTCACGCAATACCAGACGCTCCTTGAGAAACTCCTCAGCCGCCCTGATCTCAGACAGAAAGAACTTCGTGCAGTCATCGCATCACTTTCGGCCATTGCAGGAACATCGAAAAAAGAATTCTCACCAGACGACACACTCCTTGCATTGGCGCTCGACACAACAAAGACACCCCATATTCGGGCTTTAGCGTTACAAAGCATTACCGTCGATCACAAGAAACTCACCGTCGAAACTCTTGCAACCCTTGCTGACTCAGACGACGAAAGTATTACGCGTGAGGCTATTCACTCGCTTGTTATTCATCCGAACCCGACTCGAACGTGGAGACTTGCGAAACTTGCGGCAGACGAAACACTCAGTGATGATCTCAGAGCGGACGCAATTGCAGGACTTACTCCAAGGGCAGCCGACCATAACGGCTTGCTTAATCACTTGAGTGAGTCAAAAAGTGAGACCATCTCGGAAGAAGCTTCTCGAACACTATCCGCAGGCATCACAGGGCGACATCTACCGGAAAAACCTCCTGCGACTGACCTGGAGGCGTGGCATGCACTCATTGCGCAGTCATCAGGGCAGCCAGACCCTGCCGTTGGCCGCAGGCTTTTCTTCCATTCGGCTCTTGGGGGCTGTTACAAATGCCACGCCATGCACGGCCGTGGAAGTCAAATTGGTCCAGACCTGACAACGATTCGACACCAGACAAGTATTACCCGCGATTGGTTACTAAAACATATTGTTAATCCAAATGCAGAGATTGCACCGTCCTACCGCCCACAACAACTTCTGACGAACGACGGGAAGGTTCTTACGGGGCTCATTGTTGGGCAAGAAGGCCGAAAGCAGACGTACGTGCAGACAAATGGAGAACCATTTTCCATTTCAAAAACTGACATTGAATCTCGAAAAGAGCTCGCAACATCAATCATGCCCGTTGGCCTCCTCGATAAATTGACTGCGAATGAAATTCAAAATCTCATGAGCTATCTTCTCGAGGACAAAAGCCTGGGGGGCGAGCGACCAAAAGATATCAACTCACCCTGAACCACGGACAAACTAAAAAGGGCCGCATCAGCTATGCCGATGCGGCCCTTAATTTACAACGTGCAATTAGACTCAGTCTTGTTCAACCGCACATTCACCTTTCGCACAGCAACTCGACTTGGCAGTAGCATCACTACAGCCTTTGTCGCAGCACGAAGACGAACAGCCTGAAGAACACGCACATGGGCCGCCTGAGCTGCATGAGCACTGCTGTGCATCACAGCTACAGTCTTTGCAGGTGCAGTCTTCACCACAGCACATGCAGGCTGTTGCGCTCGCACTATTAAAAGTAGCGAGAGCAAATGGCGTTGCTACCACAGCACCTAACAGGGCCAACCCTGCTAATGATTTAATAAACATAGAAATCTCCTTAGTAAAAAATGAAATGTAAACAATAAGAAGATTTTTAATTATTGGATCCACACACAAAGAATCGCCTGCCTTTTGTTATGACTCAGTGCAGGCAAAGCACACTCAATGCACTTTATCGAAACGTGCTGCAAGTTCGCATCGACTGGAGATTGATTGATCCATGACGACTGAAAGCCGATACCACTTTTTGTCGAACGTACAGGCAAAGCCGTTGAGATTTGCTGAACGCCACAACAACAATCACATGAGGGTCGAACTCGATTCCCTACCGTGGGCGAGCTACTCTCAGGGAAGCATTCCACTTTCGCCAGCGTTTGCTCACAACTGCAGCAGCTAGAACTCCGAGTCTCGACCGAATCTGAAACGGCACAACAACCTGCTTTGCTTTCGCTACAACAACATTCCGCAAAAATCTCCGCTGGCAACATTGTTGCCACCGTGACCGCGACAGTCATAGCCAAACGCACGTATTTCACGAATTAACTCTCTGGATATGCCTCTGTTATTAAAAAATCCTTTTGCACTCAGTCAACCTGAATCCAACAGTCATACTCTACGCACAGTATAAGACTTTGATCGTTT
>CAJQGO010000068.1 GCA_905477565.1 uncultured Planctomycetota bacterium | reverse complement strand
GCTGGTATCCTTGCTCGATATAGGGGAGTGATCTTCTTGAATGGTCTGCTATCGGTGCCTGTACAGGTCGCCACGCGACTGGCAAAGCATAGAGGTCCTCTGTATCTAGGAGGCGTCGAGGATATTACCGAAGAAGCCAGAAAAGTGCTTCACGAAAATACGAATGTGCACTATCGCGATAGAGAGTCACACGAAGACTCGGTTGACATGCCCGACCTCGATGGAATGTAATCTGTCAATGAAGTTCCTCGTTCGTACTGAGCGTCGAAGCCACGGGTGTCAGAGCGTGCAACCGTTCAATACGTTTTGGACAATCCATTCAATCAAGGGAGTTCTATAGGCATGCAACTGTCTGATGAAGCAGGTCAGAAAATAAGTGAGTCATGCAGAGCCACCCAGATCATTCTGCCCTTTCTTGCGATATCATCGGTCATCTATCTCGGAGTTGTCTTCTCAGAGTTCGATGGGCCGATCCTCCTAAACAAACAGCCACATCGAGAGAGTCTGTTCTTTGCGGGATTAGCTTTCTTCACCGCAACAGTTCTCGCGCCATATTTTCAACGAAGTATGCTTGCGGGTGTTGAAGAAAACAAAACAGCTGACCAATATGCCGTGAGTGGAGCTAAAAAAATTCAATATTCCGTGACCGCTGCCAGCATTGTTTTAGTGGCTGCCGCGTGTATTAACATCGCGGCTTTTCGCACCACGAAAGACGCTGTCAATCTCGTTGTAGTTGGCTTACTCCTTGTCGCGGTGCTCACCCGGATTCCAACGCAAACAGCCTTCCGACGCCTTGTCGACGAGTGCCTCAGTCAGCGGATGGGAATGGACGACCCCTTATAGGGAGCGAGTAGTGGTCTATTTCTGTTAGTGATTGAGTTTGTGTACAGTTTCCTAAGAAGCTTGTGTCTTAGTTCTTCGCTTCCTTCTTGGAACATTCATACAAAAATTATGTCTCATACGCGGTGTCTTCTGTTGTCGCCCACGCAGTTTGAGCTGGAGGCACTCGTTTCAGGCCTTAGTGAACAGGGACTCGAAAGGGTTGTCTTGGAGAAGTGTGGTTTCGGACCAGTGGCCGCGGCAGCACAAACATCGTTATTGATTGCCAGACATCAGCCCGAAATGGTATTGCTTGCTGGCATAGCCGGAAGTCTGGACCCAAGCTGTGTAGTTGGCAACGCCTATGAATTTTATCGGGTACGAAGCTATGGAATTGGGGTCGGTGATGGTGCGCAGTTCCAGTCGGCAGACCAAATTGGATGGAATCAACTGGAGGGAGAAAGCGACTCTAACTCTAATGTTGTTGGAGATGTTATCAGCAGATCGAACGAGAGCCCGAACAATGATTGCCAGTTTAAAACGAGTGGAGAATTACTCTCCGTTTGTGCAGCCTCAGCATCACCGGCCGAGGCGACGGTGAAAAAGAGACTGTGCCCAGATGCTATTGCGGAAGACATGGAAGGGTTTGCTGTTGCTGCTGCATGTATCATGAACAATGTTCCCTGGGTCATTGTTCGTGGAATCTCAAATCTCGCCGGGGATCGGGTGAAAAGCAATTGGCAGACAGATGACGCTCTTCAAAAGGCTGCGGAGCATGTAAGCCGAATCTTGGCGAAGTAACGATGATGCAAACAATACGTCTTGGTATTTCTACCTGCCCAAACGATACATTTGCTTTTCATGGACTCATGGAACAACGTGTTGATTGGCGAGGTCTCAATTTTGAAATCGAATTACTGGATATCCAAGAGTTGAACAATCACCTGTTCAACGAGCATTTTGACGTTGCCAAGGCAAGCTTTCATGCCGCGATCTTGTTGGCTAACCAGTACATCGTGCTCCCGAGTGGCTCTGCCTTGGGTTTCGGTGTCGGTCCACTTCTGCTTTCGAGTACCCGCAACGCCTTTCCTTCTAAACACGATCAACTCACCTTGTGCCCAGGAGCACAGACAACCGCCACACTTCTCTATGACATGTTCTATCCAGACGTCACACGGGTGGAGCACGTGGTGTTTTCTGAGATTATGCCGCGACTGGAACAGAGTCAGGCTGACTTTGGCGTGTGCATACACGAGGGTCGTTTCACCTGGGAGGCTTCAGGTCTGTTTCTGGTTGAAGATTTAGGTGCTCGTTGGGAAACTGAGACGCAGTGTCCACTTCCGCTGGGTGGCATTATTGGCAAACGTTCATTGGGAGATGACGTCCTCAGTCAGGTCCAAAATGTTATTCGTGACTCACTCCACTATGGGATCGCGAATCCAGAGGAAGCGCTGGCGACAATGCGGGCCCATGCACAGGAGTTTGATGACACGGTGCTCATGAAACACGTAGCGCTATATGTGAATGAATGGACTGTCGATCTCGGATCGGTTGGGCGAAAAGCCTTGGATGAACTTTCCCGGAGAGCACATCTTGGGAACGACAAGCAGACGGGTCTCCAAGTGTTTGGCTAATTGGAAGATGTCTCACAGGACAGAGACCAGCAAGCATTCATGCTAACTGTATGGTCAAAATACGGTGTTAGAGATAGGGCGCGAATAGTCGTGCAATGCCGTCGCGAATACGTATGGGTAGGGATCTTTTGTCAACGTCTGCCAATGTCCGCTTTGTGGATTTACTGATGATCTGAGTGATATGGGCATCCATTTGCTGTGCCAACGACTCGTCGTAGCTTTCGACATTAAATTCAAAATTCAGTCGCATGCTTCGCTCATCCCAGTTTCCACTCCCAAAAAGACTCCATGAGGAATCAACGACCATGAGTTTTGTATGATCAAACGGCGGTGGTGA
>CAJQGO010000067.1 GCA_905477565.1 uncultured Planctomycetota bacterium | reverse complement strand
CGTATAGGTGGGCTCTATGAATAAAAAAAACCCGCAACACTTGGCATGCTTTGATCTGGAACAATGGGCATCGCGTCGAAAGTCTATTTCGCGATCACTGCTTAAGTGGTACCACAGCACCGCAAGAGATCTTCCTTGGCGGCATTCTCCGGATCCTTACCGTATCTGGGTGAGTGAAATTATGCTCCAACAAACGCAGGTGGAGAGAGTAAAGGATTATTTCCATCGGTTTGTCAAAAAATTTCCTACGGTGTTCGATCTTGCCGAAGCAGAGGAGGCAGTTGTTTTGAAATACTGGGAGGGTCTTGGGTACTACAGAAGGGCTCGCCAATTACATGCGGCTGCAAATATAATTGTATCTGATTACGAAGGCATTTTTCCTCAAGATGCATGTGCTCTACGTAAGCTGCCTGGTGTCGGGCGGTACACAGCTGGAGCTATTGCATCGATAGCATTCGATTTGCCTGAGCCAATTCTTGAAGCAAACTCCCGTCGTGTTTTGGCACGGCTCATTCATTACGACACACCATTATCAGGGAATAAGGATGATCAGCCGCTCTGGGATGTTGCTGGGGCTATAGTGCCTCGTGACGGAGGCGCAGGGGCGTTTAATCAGGCTCTGATGGACTTAGGTTCAGTCATTTGTACGCCGGTGAGTCCTCTCTGTGAGGAATGTCCATTAGCGGAACATTGTGAGGCGTATCGGGTTGGTAGCGTTGATCGAATACCGAATGTGCCCGCACGGAAATCGTCAAAAAAAATCAAGGAGAAGGCCTATGTTTTTACACACAAAGGAAAACTCCTTGTGGTGCGTCGGCAGCCTGGTGAATGGTGGGAAGGGCTTTGGGATTTTCCACGCGACATCCCTCATCAAGTGGCAGCACGTGGTCGTCATCGCCATCTAGGTGTCATTGACTATGGCATTACAAATCACAAAGTAACCTGTCAGATTGTATCAAAACTTATATCACAACGTCCGGCGGCTCGCCGGCATCAACGATGGCTGTCACCGCAGGAAATTCAAAAACTGCCAATGACTTCGCCCGGTCGCCGTATTGCATTGTTGGCAGAAAAAAGCTTCTTTAGAGAATCGTGATGCATGCTTGCATCACGATTCATTCTACGGTGACACTTTTGGCAAGATTTCTGGGTTTATCAACATCGCATCCTCGAAATACGGCAATGTGATAGGCGAGGAGTTGAAGGGGGATCGAGGCAACGATCGGATTGAGAAAGTCTGGGCATTCAGGTAACTCAATTATTTCATCAGCAAGGTGTCGGACGCGATCATCTCCCTCGCTGACTACAGCAATAATCGGTCCTTTTCGTGCCTTGGTCTCTTCAAGGTTAAGGAGAACCTTTTCATAGACAGCGTCTTTAGGAATGAGAAAAACACTTGGTGTAAGCGGATCGACAAGGGCAATAGGGCCATGCTTCATCTCTGCTGCTGGGTAACCCTCGGCGTGTATGTAACTAATTTCCTTGAGTTTTAGTGCTCCTTCAAGAGCAAGCGGAAAATTATACTGGCGGCCCAGATAAAGAAACGTATTGGCATTTCGATAACGCTCAGCAATACCACGAACAGTCGATTCGACTGCTAATACTTTTCTGATGAGTTCTGGAAGTTGTTCGAGTGCATCAATAAAAGCTATGCCTTGTTCATAACTCATATGACGCAATCGCCCAAAGTACAAGGCTAGCATTGCGAGAACAACACACTGGCTCGTAAAAGCTTTTGTGCTGGCTACACCTATCTCTGGCCCTGCGTGCAAATAGATTCCGCCGTCAGCTTCTGTAGCAATCGTGCTCCCTATTGCGTTGCAAATTGCGAGAGTTGAATGTCCTTTTCGTTTCATTTCTCGCAGCGCAGCCAGTGTGTCGGCTGTTTCACCAGATTGCGTAATAGCAAAAAGCAAAGTTCCCTTATCGAATGGTGGATTACGATATCGAAGTTCACTCGCGTATTCGACTTCAACAGGAAGGCGTGCAAATTCTTCAATCATGTATTCACCAACAAGTGCCGAGTGCCAGCTCGTACCACATCCTGTTAGGACGATTCGATTTATGTTCTGTAACTGAGAAGGAGTGAGATTGAGGCCACCGAAGATTGACGTTGCATCATCTCGATCAATCCGGCCTCTCATCGCTGCTGTGACAGTCTCTGGTTGTTCATGGATTTCCTTTAGCATGAAGTGGGCATAATCACCCATAGCAACATCATTTGCATCGAGTGAAAGAGGCTGTACAGTTGGTTCAATTCTGCCAGCGTCTCGGTGAACAACTCGAAGCTGCTGACGTTTGATAACAGCAATTTCATGGTCAGCTAGATAGACAATCCTGTCGGTATGACCAGCCAGAGGACTTGCGTCGCTTGCAATAAAGAACTCGTCATTACCTACCCCGATAACGAGTGGGCTCCCTAATCTTGCTGCAACCAAGAGATCGGGCTGATCCTGGAAAAGTACCAGTAGTCCATATGTGCCACGTAAGTGACCGATGGCTTCACGGACTGCCACCACATAAGGAGAGTCTGTGACGTCATCAGTCAGTCGCGGTCCCTCTGAAATGATCTGCTTTAGACAACTGTCGATCAAATGAGCTATTACTTCTGAATCAGTTTCAGACTGAAAGACATAACCCTCTACTTCGAGTCTTGCTTTAATGCTGTGGTAGTTTTCAACGACGCCGTTGTGAACTACTGCCACTGAGTGTCCCTGTCCCTTCGCGCAGCCACCCCCAAGATGAGGATGTGCATTGCCATCTGTTGGAGGCCCATGCGTTGCCCATCGAGTATGGCCAATACCGATAGAACTATCTGGTAGATCTTCTGTAATGAGGGCTTCTAAATTGGCAAGTCTGCCAGCAGATTTCTGAACGGAGAGATGCTCCTCGTGGTCTAGGACGGCAATTCCAGAGGAATCGTAGCCTCGATATTCAAGTCGTTGTAAACCCTCGAGAACACGTTCACAAGCGCGTCGAAAACCAATGTAGCCAACAATTCCACACATAATTACGTTCTCCGAACTAATTAATATCCCTGAACCTTAAAGTTGATTCGGGGTTCAACGAAATACGTCTTTTCAACTTGAGAGAATATGCGTATTGGTCTTCACTATACGTTCAACTTGGGTCTACGCAATTTCACCAACCTGCCTTGTCTAGCAGTTGCAATAAAGCCTGTACCGCCTGATCGCGAAAGATTTTCAAAATGAAGTGTTCCGCAGTCATCACTATTCCAGCACGGCTAGCAAGTCAGCGACTGCCGAACAAAATGCTTCTAGCTGAGACGGGTTGCACGCTCATTGAGCATACGTGGAGAAATGCATTAGAAGTATCAAAAGCTATCGACGTCTTTGTCATCACTGACAGTGATGCGATTCGGCAAGAGGTGCAGAGGTTTGGTGGAAAGGCAATTATGACATCGCCTGATGCAACAAGTGGCACAGCGAGAATAGTTGAAGCACTCCCGTGCCTGCCAGATGCTGATATTGTTATTAATCTACAAGGTGATGAACCCGAGTTGGTTCCCTCAGCGATTGAGGCCGCCCTTGCATCCTTGAAAGAATATCCCGAGGCACATGTGGCAACACTGGTAACGCCAATTCTCGAAAAGGCCGCTCTTCATGATCCGTCTATTGTCAAGGCGGAGTTGACACCTTGGGCAAGTGAATCCTCTCGGCAGGAGAGTGGGTCGTACCCGCAGGCTTGGCGAGCAATTACTTTTAGCCGAGCAGCGGTACCGGCAGCGAGAGAATGGCATGATAGTTTACTTACCAAAACACCACCCTTATTTTGGCAGCATATTGGTGTGTATGCATACAAAAGGTCAGTGCTCGACAATTGGAATTGCCTCCCAGAGTCAACCCTAGCTGAACTTGAGAGTCTTGAGCAATTACGGCTCATTGAGGCTGGTATATCAATGATTGCAGTGGCTATTGATCAGGCAGCCAGTGGCATTGATACTGCTGCAGATTACTCAGCGTTTGTGGAGCGATTTTGTAACCGTTCGTAAAAGCTAAAAC
>CAJQGO010000066.1 GCA_905477565.1 uncultured Planctomycetota bacterium | reverse complement strand
GTCAGTTGCTGAGGTCTGGCGACAGATTTTTTAGGTTTGAACAAACCAATCGATTGACACAAGATTTTTTAAAGTGAGATTCAGGGGAAGTGGCTACGGGTTCTTATTCTCTTGTTTTGGTCGTTTAAAAGAAAGCATGCGTTGGGCTCAATGTGGCTAAAACCCCGGGTTGATCTAGACGGAACAACACCTGCAGCAAGAAATCCCTGACGGATCTACGAGTTTTCTGGTTGTAGAGTCTGGGTAGGTTCTTTGGGCCTCTGGCTGATAGCCGCTTTTCTGATTCGTTCCGGCCGATACACACCATATCTGTATCAACAGAAGATTTCCGATTGGTAATCGCAGATCTCTTCCACTCGTGTGGTCACGAGAGGTTTGTATGTGTTGATACCGCTGCGGGGCTTACGTCAGGTGTGCCACAGAAGGTCTGTGGGGTGACGAATGCTATACAAATCGAATCCTCAACTTGACGCGACCAACTGTGCCACAACCCCCTCCTGTCATTGATGTGAAAAAAGAGTCTTCTCGCTTTAGAGCATGTGTTCCCCTTTGGTTCAGGGGGCGATGTATCCCTTGGCGAAAAGGAAGTCGGGGCGTGACAAGTGCGGCTGTCGTGGGGGCTCTCATCTGTATCGTTTTTGTGGAGGGGTTGATCTTTGCGGCTACCCCACGGTCGGGGAGATTTCTCGATAGGCTGCTCCGTTCGAATGAGCCAACCCCCCAACTGATTTCTGTGCCGACTCCGAGGCCACCAACTGTCGCTGAACAGCAGGCGGGTAAAAAAAAGCTAGCAGGCCTTCCAGCAAATGATTCAAAGAAGCCTTCTGTATCCAAAACCCAATACGATTGGGAATCTTTCGTTCGTTTTGCTGAGGCAATTCAGGCTGTCGGTAAGCATGTTGCTCGCGTTGCTATTGACCCAACATACGAATCCAACGAGCAGCCAAAGTACCAGCCCATTCTCGACGCTTCAGAACTGGCTGTGATTGAGGAGCAGCGAGTTGGTTCCTCTGGAGGCAATGTCGCTGGAGGAAGGCAGATTCCTGTTCGTGTCACTGCAGCATCATCAAACCCATACGCAAGTAAGAAGCCAATCGGCTCGCTGCCACCAAAATCCGCGAGGCTGGAGCGTCTGCGAGTACGGATCGCTCAGACGCTTGCGACCTATCAGCGAAGGCCAATGAATACCTCTCACCATAGCCCGTGGGAGATTATGCACGGTTTTGTCGGATTTGGTATTCCCACAAAGATACGTGTTGGTGGCCCGCGAGGAGAGTTAGTCAATGCAATCGGTTGGATGAACTCGGGTGGACGGTGTCGAGGGCAGGTCATGCTTACCCTTCGCGATGAGAGACCACATGCACTGTACGGCGTTGGACTTCAAGGGCATTCTGCTCAGTACCTCGCGATTCTCGCTCAATGTCGGGTCTCGGCAAAGTCGCCGCTCTTACTCGGTGGAAAGAATTTTACCGTCGCAGATCTCATCGAAGATGAAAAGTTGAACTGTCGTTCCGGGACAGAGTTAACGTTCGCGCTGATTGGGCTTGCTCATTATCTACCTACAGATGCTGTTTGGCGGAGCAGTGACGGAGAAATGTGGTCACTTGAGCGTTTGATGCAGGAAGAAATTCGCCAGCCGATCCGAACAGCACCCTGCGGTGGAACGCATCGCCTTTTTAGTCTTGCGTATGGTTGTCAGCGACGTCTGAAAACAACGGGTCGACTCGATGGGGTATATCAGCGGGCCAACACCTACGTTCGAGAATATCAGTATCTGACCCTTCGGCGTCTGCAGAATAGAGATGGTTCATTCAGTACGGAGTGGTTTAAGTACCCTGACAACCGAGACGACGATATTGATCGGAAAGTACAAACAACTGGGCACATTCTAGAATGGCTTGTTGCCTCGCTGGATCAAGAGAAGCTTTACGAGAATCGCATCATTGCAGCAGCAGAGTTTATTGCTACAGCGCTTGCTCGAGAGCCCGGACGGAACTGGAAAGACGGCCCACTTGGCCACGCATTGCACGCCTTGTCTATCTATCAAGAGCGAGTGTGGGGTGTGGTGCTGCCCGGGAATGTGGTCGCTTTTACGGGCCCCATGAAGGCGGCTGCCTCAGTCGAGGTGGCTCGGTCTGATGAAGAAATTCGACAGGCGACGCTGCCGAACGATGATAAGACCCGGTTGTAAAACGTCTTTCTTGAATGCGAAGCAAGTCGCCCGTACCTTTCTAGTAGGAAATTCATACGGCGTGAGTTTTTTCAGCCTTCGCGGTCAGCAGTCATGAGCACACTAGTACTCTCTCCACAGCTAGTGCAAATCCTTGAAGCCGCATCGCAACTCGTCGATGTGACTGATTCGGCGGCGTTGCTTCTCGTTGTGGAACAACGACTTGATTGGTCGCGGCTTCGTGACTTACTCAGTACGCAAACAGTATTAATAGCCTCAGATGATGAATCGCATCTTGTTGGGGTCACAGACCATGGTATGGATCGCGTTATGATCGATGTGACTGGTCTTCCCGTGCATGAGAGGTTGACTCAAGCCCTTCTTGAGTGTGTCGCTGAAGATAAGATAGGTCCGGAATCTCAAGTAGTCGCTGTTTACAGTGGATTTGAGGCTGGCACGGTAGATTCCGTAAGTGTGCTCCGATTGACGGAGCATCTTGGGCAGTTGACGAGTCGTGACCTACGAAACCTTGATACAAAAGTGCCCCTTGAGACACTCAAGGTCGTAGTTGATATGGCAGTTGAGATTGGTCGTGAAGGCCGGGAGGGAAAACCTGTCGGCACACTGTTTGTTGTTGGTGACGCTCGAAAGGTCATTCAGTCGAGTCACTCCACAGGATTTGATCCAGTTCGTGGATACAATCGTGGTGAGCGAAAACTCAATGATGGACGTGTCCGTGAAGGGCTGAAAGAAATAGCACAGCTTGATGGTGCATTTGTTGTAAGTGCTGATGGAACGATTGAAGCAGCAGCTCGTTATATTGATGCTTCAGCAGAAAGTGTTTCCGTAGCGAAAGGTCTTGGGGCAAGACATTGGGCCGCTGCGGCAATCACACGTAGGACAAAAAGTGTCGCTGTTGCTGTAAGTGAAACGAGTGGCACGGTCCGCATTTTTCAGAACGGTGAGGTCATTTTACGGATCGAGCCATTCCGTCGCGCCATGAAATGGAAAGACTTCGAATACGAGCCACCGACCGGTGACTAGTAGGCGAACGCGGATATGAAGGTTCTTGATGCTTTCTGCGGTCGCTTCGTCTCTGCGTGAACAGTGCGGCTGCAGGAACTACTCGTCCTACACGTGATCTGGTCTTGCCTTGCATGTGGTCGAAGTGGTCCACGGGGTGGTATGCTCTTCTCACCGCGCTATGGCACAAAAACAATCTCAAAACGATGTCGATCTTTCGGGGCAGACGGTCTGGGTTATTGACCTCTTTTCCCGGGTCTATCAGCTCTTTCATGCCTTGCCCGAAATGAGTAGCCCCGAAGGGACGCCGGTCTCTGTTGTATTTGGTCTGACGCGTGATCTGATCGATATTACCGAAAAGAAAAAACCAAACTATTTGTTTTGTGGCTCTGATACGCCAGAGCCAACGTTCCGTCATAAGCAATTTGAGGCCTACAAGGCAACGCGTTCGGAGATGCCTGCTGACCTTGTTCCGCAGTTGCCTCTTGTGAAGAAACTGCTTGAAGTGTTCGGTGTACCGTGTCTCGAGCTTGCTGGCTACGAAGCTGATGATGTGCTTGCCACACTTGCGGTGCAAACAGTTGCGGCTGGAGGTGACTGTACGCTTGTTACATCAGACAAAGATGCTCGGCAACTTCTTGGGCCACATGTTCGGCTTCTTAATTTACGAAACAACGCCTTTGTTGGTGAGGCTGAACTGCTGGCGGACTGGGGTATAAGGCCTGATCAGGTTGTTGATTATTTGTCACTTGTGGGCGATGCGGTCGATAATGTTCCTGGCATTCCTGGTATTGGTCCCAAGATCGCATCGAGTCTTCTGCAGCAGTTTGGAACGCTAGAGGAAATTCTGTCTCGGTGCGATGAAGTCAAAGGTAAAAAGCGTCAAGAGAATATTGCGTTACACGGAGATACAGCAAGACAGGGCCGAAGTCTGATTCAGCTTGAACTGAATACACCGATTCAGATTTCATGGGAATCAGCCGTTGTTCAACGTCCAGATCCGGAGCCGCTTATCCAGT
>CAJQGO010000065.1 GCA_905477565.1 uncultured Planctomycetota bacterium | reverse complement strand
GCTATACCCCCCTAGGCTTTTTATTTAATCCCTCCTGCACGATTTTGTTTCTTTTTTTCTAGCGATTAATTACAACCGCGTCCAGCAGTCGGGGCGAGAAGATTCGAACTTCCGACCTCTACGTCCCGAACGTAGCGCTCTACCAGGCTGAGCTACGCCCCGATTGAAGACAGTTGCTTGCTTCTTTCACGCAGAAGCGGTGGAATCGTACACCGATAGGTGATGGTGAGCAAATAAGATATGCACAGTCATGCTATTAGTTGCGGTCATTTCTCGCTGAAAGTGACACACACACAAGTTCCTTATCATTCCTTGCAAAACAACAACTATTGGCGAATGCCGGATGACTCCAGACAACCGATCGACCAAAACATTCATTCGTGGGTTCAAGTATGTGCGTTCGTCCACGCTCTTCATAACCATCACGTGTCAGGCCCGCAAGAATAAGATCACCTGTTTCACTGAACAACCAGACGCGAGACGGATCATTCGCAACCGGCTGCCGAATTAAAAACGCCGTTCCATGTTTGGCCGGCCTGTCCGTATCTGATGTAGGAACACTCGTTTCCCACAATCGGTCACCAGATTCAAGATCAACGGCGGTCAGCATTCCCGTATGGCAATCACACCCGTAGATCGTATTCTTTTCGATGAAAGGAGTACTGTTGGCACAGTACATGGCATTCTTTGGCCCACCTCGCCAGACAACTTGAGCGCCTGGTGCATCCTTTGAAAGGGAATAGAGAGCACCGATTTTCCCAATGCCACTGGCAAAGAGAACCTGGTCGCCGTTCAATTCCCCAAGCTGTGGCACCATAATCGACATGCCGTACATAGGCTTCAGTGGTTCTGACCAGAGTTGACGACCGGTGGAAGGCTCAAGGCTATTGAGGTTGTCAGCGTCCCAGATAAGAAGTTGCTGGACGCCAGCCGATTCAATAATCGTCGGAGGGCAGTACCCCTGCTCACTTGCAGTAAGGGCTCGCCATCGCTCCGCACCCGATACACGATCAAAGGCGACCGCCACGCTGCCTTCCCCACCAACAACACATATTACAAGGTCATCTACTATGAGGGGATGACCGCAGAACCCCCAGATTGGCGTCGATGCGTCATAGTCTTTTTTAAAATCCTTCTCCCACAGGAGTTTGCCATTTTCGGCATCAAGGCAAAGGAAATTCCCTTCCGATCCAAGTGCATAAACTCGGTCGTCATGCACCGTAGGCGTGCATCGTGGCCCTGCTGCATATGAAATCGAATAAGGGCAGTCATACTCGTACTTCCAGAGTTCTTTTCCTGTTTTTGTATCAAAACAAAGCACTCGCTCAGCGCCAGAGAGAAGTGATCGATTGTTTGGATTGTTCTCTAAAGCACCCTCAGTTTTTATATAGTCGGCTACGTAAAGACGCTCACCGGTGACGGCAGGACCGGAGTACCCACCTCCAAGTGGAACTCTCCATACAATTGGCAGCCCGTCTTCGGGGATTTGGTCTACGATCCCCTGTTCATGCCAAACGCCATCACGATTTGGTCCTTGCCATTGTGGCCAGTCATCACCCCTGATATCCGTATTATTTAGCAATGCCGAAAGGGCAACGGAAAAAGCAACAAACACGAGAATTTTTTTCATGATGAGATCTTTCTCTATCCGAGCGAGATTTAATTCAAGAATTACGGCGTAGCCTCTGCTGTGGGCAGGTCTACAGAAACATCAATTCCGTTCGGCCTCCAGTCTAGCAGTTCTATCTCGGCGGTTCTTCTCCCTCGAAACTCATTGATCTTTGGCTTAAAGGCAATATTAAAAGGCTCACCCGGTGGTGGAAGGTGAGGAATCCACTCGGCACCACCGAAAGCAACTGCTCGAATCTGGACACCATTTTGAACAAGTTTGACCGACATATGTTTATCACCATTACCCATGGTTCGTGGTGGCTCTGCGCAGGCAACCCCAGACGCACACAAATAGGGACGCTTGTTTCCCTGGCCAAACGGGGCGAGTCGTTCAAGTTCGCCGATACTTTGAAGTGTTACTCCTGCCAGGGTTGTTTCACCATCAAGTTGGATCTGGGCTTGTCGTAGTTCCTTCGGCATTCGCTTTGTAACTTCAGCAAGAAATGCTTCTCGGAAGGCATCAATCTTCCCGTCTTCAATGCGAAGACCTGCTGCCGCAGCATGCCCACCACAAGTTAACAGAAGGTCCCGGCATGCTTGAAGGGCTGCATGCACATCAAAACCGGGGACACTACGAACACTTCCAATCGCTGGTTTTGCGAGTAGTTCATCGCGGGCTAGCATTACAACAGGACGATGCCAGCGTTCGGCAAGTCTTCCTGCGACAATCCCAATAACACCAGCGTGCCACCCGCGACCTGCGAGGACAAGTGCGGAATCAGTTTCTGGATGAAACTTTTCTTTTGCCTGTTTCGTCGCCGAAAGCTGAATGCTTCGCTCCTCGGTTTCACGCTGTCCATTTAATTCATGGAGATAATTTGCCAGCGTCGTGGCACGGTCTTTGTCCGAAGTTGTCAATAACTCAATGCCACATCCAGCCTGACCAAGCCGGCCCGCAGCATTGAGCCGAGGGGCAAATCGAAAAGCGATATCCTCACTCTCAAGGGAAGACTTTTCACTAAGTTTGGCAAGTTCAAGAAGACGAGAGACACCAGGCCCACCCTTTTCACGAAGGCACTTCAGGCCATACTTTACGTACACCCTGTTTTCATCAAGTAGGGGCACAACGTCCGCAACCGTACCAACCGCAGCGAGACCTACGCACTGGAGCAGCATCTCTCGTAGGCGTGGCGTCACCTGCTTTGCCCCGCATGAACGAGTGGCGATAGCCCATGCAAGTTTGAAAGCAACACCGGCGCCACAAAGGTCCCCAAACGGATATTCGGAGCCAGGAAGACGGGGATGAACAAGAACATCTGCCGCAGGAAGACGATCAGCAAAATTGTGATGGTCTGTGATAATTAATTCGAGGCCAATTTCACGTGCCACATCAGCCTCAGCAACACTGGCGATACCACAGTCGACGGTCACAACGAGTTCTGCGCCATCTTCTTTCAATCGTCGTAAGGCATCAGAATTGAGGCCATAGCCTTCATCAAATCTATCTGGCACATACCAGTGGGGTTCAACATGGATTGCTGCAAGGCAATGACACAAAATGGCAGTTGATGACATGCCGTCTGCATCGTAATCACCATAGATAACAATCTTTCGTCCGGCTTTTGCGGCAGCAAGTATGCTGTCGGCGGCTTCTGCGATACCAAAAAGCTCCTCAGGTTCACGGAGGTTAGACATTGAGGCATCAAGAAAGCCGCGGACCTGCTTTGGGTCAGTTACACCGCGTGCAGCTAATAAACGTGCAAGAATGGGAGATATACCAGCAGATTTTTCTAGGGCTGCAACCGTTGTCGCGTCGTGCGGTGCGATGTTCCAGCGTTTTGGCACGGTAGCCTCCCTAGCCAATAGCATTTCAGAAATTCAGATTTTCTTAGTATAGCCGCTTCTTCACCAACCGTCGGGTATAGTGACACGACCAGAAAATACTGACACTAGGATCGTTCCTTGACTTTCATTTCCCGAGATATCGCGATGCCCTCAATGATTTCAAATCCTGGGAAAGGCAAAGAGCTTTCCCGCAGGCGAACAAAGCCATCTCGTGAGGATTTGGGCCGAGGCGTGAATCTCTGCGAGTACTGCACGGCGAAATGTTGTCGATATTTCACGTTTCCATTGGAAAAGCCAACGACAAGGCAGGAATTCGATGCCTTGCGGTGGTCGTTGCTCCATGAACATGCCACCGCTTTTACTGAAGATGGAGAATGGTTTATCTGCGTGCATACAGTCTGTAAGCACCTTCAGGAAGATAATCGTTGTGGTATCTACAATACTCGCCCTTCAATCTGCCGTGAGTACACAACTGAACATTGCGAATATGAGGATGAATGGGTGTATGACCAATATTTTGAAACCCCTGAGCAAGTAGTTGAATATATGGAGGCAGTGCTTGGGCCCGGCGGTGAAGAGGTCGGTGATGGTAAAAAAAAGAAACATCGTCAACGATCTATTCGAAGTCCAAAACCAGCGTTGTTAAAAATTCTGTAAATTCATCTAGTCGATATAGTAATAGTTATTATTTATTGGTTAGGCGAACGTTTTGAGGAGGTATCATTCTGTCACGAATCACACCACGGACACTGAAAGGTTTTCGCGATCTGCTGCCAGCTCAGGCGCTCGAGAGGGAGCGTATTCTTGAGATAGCACGTCAGGTTTACCAGTCATATGGCTTCTCGCCAATTGAGACGCCAGCACTTGAGTATCTTGAGATTTTGACGGGCAAAGGAAGTGACGAAACAGACAAGCAACTGTATCGCTTTACCGATCATGGGAAGCGAGAAGTTGGTATGCGGTTTGATCTCACGGTTCCGTTTGCGCGTTTTGCTGCCCAGCACATCTCAAAACTTGGTACCCCATTTAAACGGTACCACATGGGCACCGTGTGGCGTGGTGAAAATACGCAGCGGGGCCGGTATCGAGAAT
>CAJQGO010000064.1 GCA_905477565.1 uncultured Planctomycetota bacterium | reverse complement strand
ACTCCTAATATCGTGATGATTTTCTGTGATGATCTCACCAATCAGGCTCTGAGTTGTTACGGGAATTCTCTCAAGTTACTTGAGACTCCAAATATTGATCGGCTAGCGAAAGAAGGAATGTTATTCCGTCGGTGTATGGTCCCAAATTCCATTTGTGGTCCTAGTCGTGCTGCAATCTTGACTGGCAAGTACGCGCACGTGAATGGTTTTCGCTGCAATGGTGATCAGTTCGATGGTACGCAGCCCACGTTTGCCAAAATGTTGCAATCGGCTGGCTACCAAACAGCCATGATTGGGAAGTGGCATCTCAAGAGTGATCCGACCGGTTTTGATCATTGGCATATCTTGCCAGGTCAGGGGTCGTACTATAACCCAAAGATGATTGACAACGGTGATCTGGTCCAGCATGAAGGATACGTCACTGATATTATTTCTGACTTATCAATCGATTGGTTAAAGGACGTAGATCGATCCAAGCCATTTCTTCTTATGTCCCAGCACAAGGCGCCTCACCGCGAATGGTCGCCAGCCTTGCGGCATCTTGGTTGGAATGGTGATCGTGTTTTCCCAGAGCCAGAAACATTGTTTGATGACTATTCCGGTCGTGGCCGAGCTGAGCACGAACAAGACATGACGCTTGAAAAAACTTTTCGCCCACTCGATGCAAAACTCGAGCCACCTCGCACGATTTCAGAAGCGCAAAAAAAAGAGTGGGATGTTTACTACGGACCTCGTAATGAGGAGTTTCACAAGCAGGGCTTGACTGGAAAAGATCTCGTGAAATGGCGGTACCAAAGGTACATGCACGACTACCTCGGTTGTGTAAAAGCTGTTGATGAAGCAGTTGGTAAACTCCTTGATTATCTTGATTCAGCGGGACTGAGTGAAAATACCATGGTCTTGTTTTCATCGGACCAGGGGTTTTATCTCGGTGAGCATGGCTGGTTTGATAAGCGATGGATTTATGAAGAGTCGCTCACAACACCGTGCATTGTTCGATGGCCAGGCGTGACGAAACCAGGCACGACATCAAATGCAATTGTTTCGATACTCGATTTCCCGGAAACGTTTCTTGAGGTTGCTGGTCAATCTGTTCCCTCTGATATGCATGGGAGCAGCCTTGGTCCGTTATTGGCAGGTCGACTGCCTGATGATTGGCGAAAAAGCTTTTATTATCACTACTATGAGTTTCCAGGAGCCCATAGTGTTCGGAAGCATTACGGAGTGGTGACAGACCGCTACAAACTCTTTCATTTTTATGAGCCGGATATGAATTACTGGACGCTTATTGACAGAAAGCAGGACGCTCATGAAATGAAGAATGTTTATGATCAACCACAGTATGCAGAGGCACAAAAAGAGTTGCATGGAGAACTTGATAGATTACGAAAAGAGTTGAAGGTGCCACTTGTTGATCCGCCGCGACGTGGCCAAAAGAAGAAGCAGACGAGTAAGCAAAAGTCATAGTGACCTTTGCTGTCTTAAGAGGCTCTTGTTCTCAAAAAAGGGTAGGGGAATGCTTTCAATCAGAACGTGGCTGATGTGCTTTGTTTGTTTCATGCTGTTGCTTGGGATGGCATCTGATCTGACGGCAGGCCCACTTGTGTTTGATCTTTGGCCAGATGGTGTTCCACTTTCCGGGCAAAAGGGTGAACCTTCTGAGGAAGTGCGAACAAACAAGAATGGAATTTTACGGATAACCAATGTGAGTTCACCCCAAATGACGGTGTACCGTTCGGATGATCCAAATGGTGCAGCAGTGCTCGTTTGCCCCGGCGGTGGCTACAAGATTTTGGCCTATGAGCATGAGGGTACAGATGTTTGCGAGTTCCTCACCGCACACGGAGTGACGGCTATTCTTCTAAAATACCGTGTTCCATCGTCACGGGAAGTTGCTCTCCAAGATGCACAACGAGCGCTTGGGATGATTCATCATCATGCAGAAGAATGGGGTATTGATCCAGATCGTATTGGAATGCTTGGCTTTTCTGCAGGAGGAAATCTCACTGTCACGACATGCTTGCATGGAAGTGAACGGACATACTCAATGGATGAAAAGCTTGATGTTGAAAATCCAACACCAAGTTTTGCTATTCCCGTTTATCCAGCCTATCTCGTTGCGCGTGGTACTGAGGGGCCACTCCTTTCGGATATCACTGTGAAAGATACATCACCACCACTGTGTCTTGTTCATGCGGCAGACGATCCTTGGACAGCGAGTGCAAGTTGTCTTCTTGCCGTTGAGTACAAGAAGCATCATGTTCCTTGTGAGGTGCATGTGTACGCAAAAGGTGGGCATGGTTTTGGAATGAAAAAGAAGGGCCTGCCTGTTGATGCGTGGCCCGACCGAGTCATTGAGTGGATGGACTCGATGGGTTATCTGACAGGAAATGACTCGAATTAGTTTCCTGTGGCAAACCGATGCACCATCGTGTGCTTATACGTTTCACCAGGATTCAGACGACCAGATGGCCATTTCCCATGCCATTCTGTCTTGTTTATCGCGTCCGGAAAACATTCAGTCTCGAGGCAGATCGCCGCATGTTGTCGATAGGTAGTCCCATCTTTCCCTGTGAGTGATGAGTCAAGATAATTGCCTGTGTATACCTGAATGCCGGGTTGGTCTGTGAGGATTTCAAGGCTTCGTCCACTAGCGGGATCAGAGAGCGTGACCGCTGGTCTCAGTGCTCCGTCAGGTCGCCAGTTATTGATGACAAGGCAATGATCAACACCACCTTTTTCAGCACCCTCCGGTGACGGAGTAAGGGCCCGGATTACCTCACCAAGATTAGAGTAAGCCTGCGAGGAAAACCGAAAGTCAAAGGGAGTACCATCAACGTCACGAATGATTCCTGTTGGAATGCC
>CAJQGO010000063.1 GCA_905477565.1 uncultured Planctomycetota bacterium | reverse complement strand
GATATCTGAAAGGTCTAGTTGTTCTGACACCGAACCTTTTTTTGCTGTCACACGCCAAATACGGCCTGACTCTCGGTCACGACGTGAATCCCTCAACGAGTATTGCGCATGTCCCTTCACGGGGTTGTACCAATCGACAATAAAGAGATCGCCACGCGGACCAAAGTGAAGATCGACCGGAATGAAGCTAAGGTTTGTTGAGAAAATCAGATCACTTACGTATTGCTCGTTGAAACCAAAGTCATTTTCAATCCAACGATGAATTTCAATACGATTCGTCGGCTTGTACCGTGCTTTAATAAACCCACCTTGTAGTTCTGCTGGAAATCCCGGGCTATCAACAAATGCCTGCCCACAGGTTCCTGAATAGGCCTGCAAACCCTGAGGCCGAGCATGTTGCTGAGGATATGGTGGATCCAACGAATGAAATGCCTCAGCAAAAATTGGGTGGCTGGCAACATGATTCCCCCACGGATCAAACGTTACACCCCACGGATTAGTACTCGGATAGGTGCCCATTGCTGTGAGTCTGTGAATCTTTGGCTCATAGCGAAACCAGCCACTGTTCTGCTGTCGGACTGGCCCGTGAGGAGTTTCTACCTGTGAGTGGTGAAATATTGATTCCCGAAACAAGAGTGCCCCATCAGGTGTCCAAATAAAATCATGCAATGCATGATGTGAGTCTTCGGTACCAAACCCGGAAAGAACAACCTCGTGAATATCGGCACGGTCGTCTCCGTTCGTATCCTTTAAAAATGTCAGATTTGGTTGCTCTGAGACGTAGACTCCCCCGTCACCAAACTCAAAAGAAAGTGGCACATGAAGATCGTCCGCAAACACTTTTGAAGTGTCTGCTTTTCCATCACCGTCAGTGTCTTCAAGAATCACAAGCCGATCATGTGGCTCGAAGCCCGGATAGATATGCGGGTATGCCTGTGATGTGCACACCCAAAGCCGACCTCGTGTATCCCAACGCACCTGAATGGGATTGGCGATTTCTGGAAACTCTTCTTCTCCTGCAAACAGATTGACTTCAAAGCGTGGATCAACTTTGAATGCCTTCTGTTCCTCAGATGCCGGGAGCCAGTTGTTGGCTCCTCGTGTTTCAATAACCGCTGGGAGTTCAGGTACATTTGAGTCATCGACCTGCTCAGGAACTGGGCGACCGTGGGCCATGTTCCAGATCCTGCGATCACGATTTGCACACATGATCTCAAAATTCCGCATAGCAGGAAGGAAGTCGAGATACCCATAGCGTTCGTTGCGGCCACCCGTGTAATAAAAAGTATTCAGTGGTCTGTATCGTCGGAAAAATTGCCGCTCCAGATCCACCACGGCCAGACGCAATGATTCCTGTACGCTGGCGGCGGGACCGCCAAAACAGCACTCAAAAAGTGTGCTTGCAAATTCAGCATAGCCTTCTTTTGTAAGATGACATCCATTGATAGTCAGATCATCAGGACGACTCAGTACAGAACGCATTGGTGTATCTACATCAACGAAACCAACCTGTTGCTCAGCCGCAACCTCTCTCATCACTGATGCATAGCGGGCAATATTTTTATTGTTCTGATCAGCGGCAGCCACACCACGTACATTTTCATTTGGAATGGGGGAAACAAGTACGATTCGTGGGGCTGTCTTTCCATTGAAAGCTTTTGTCTTGGTACGCTGCAGAAATGCTTCGAGTCGTTTTCGGAATTCTGGAATACCGGCTTCGCCTGCAAACGACTCGTTGAAGCCAAATGCTGCAAAGATGACATCCGCTTTCTCATGAAACAGGTGCTGCTCAAGATCAGCAAAATTTTCTGGCCGTGGCATGAGACCAACTTCATCTCCAGACCATGCAAGAGTTCGAATAACCAGTTCATGGTCCGGAAATCCAGCATGAAGTGTCGCCGGTACAAAACCAAATAATTGTGCTCGCTCAAAAAGTGTGTTCCCAATCAGGCAAATATGATCGCCCTGCTTCAGCTTGAGTGGCAGTGTTGTCGCTGTAGATTCACATGCTGGTGGCCGAGCCGCGGTGTCCAGAAAGAGCGCGTACTGAGAAAAATCTTCATCTTGTTGTTCTGGCTCTGAGGACTTCTGCTTTGCCCGGGGCGCTGCGGTAAGAACAAAAGAAGTCTTTTCACGATTAATAGCTGGTTGAACGAATGCTGTTTTTTTTGATTGCTTGGCTGATGGAGTGTTTTTTATTGGCTTTTTCTTTTTTTTCCGCCATGACTGATTTTTCCACCAGTCAGGAGCCTCGGCTTCGACTTCGTGGGTGTACTGTCGAAGCCGCTGCATCATGTTGGCAAGACGCTCAGGCTCATCCGTAGATAGGTTCGTCGTTTCGGCAACATCACTGTCGAGATTAAAAAGTTCAGGATTTTCGAATGATTCATCAACGACTATCTTCCAGGGTCCTTCACGATACGCAACAGAACCACCCCATCGCCAATAGAGAGGATTTGGTCGTTTGATCGGAGATCCTTCGATGGCCGGTACGAGATTCACACCGTCATATGTATTCTCCGGAAGCTTGATACCAGCTGCTGCAAGTGCCGTAGGAAAAAAGTCACTTCCGATAATAGGCAGATCCGTTTCACTCCCTGGCTCAATACGACCAGGCCAACGCACGATCCCGGGAACTCGGTGTCCTCCTTCGTACATAGATCGCTTGCGACCACGAAGGTTACCAGCAAGACCACGACCGGGGCCCTTGTCACCAGCCCCTTCGGGCCCATTATCACTCGTAAAAAAAACAAGTGTCGAATCACGAACCCCAAGCGTATCCAACGAATCCATCACCGTTCCAAACGCATCATCAAGCTGTGTAATATTTGCTCGGTATGTTCGCTCCTCAAGATCTGCAATACCTGCATGCTGTTGTTGATATCGCTCTGCAGATGCTATTGGATAGTGCGGTTCGTGCGTCCAGACAGCAAGAAAGAAGGGCTTCGCTGGATCTCGCTTGGTCTCAAGCCATGACTTCGCTTCTTGTGCAAGAAAGGGCGCTGAATAGTCATCAACTTTCCCAACCGATTTTCCATTCCTTATGAAATTATTGGGGAATGCATGGCTCGGCGATGCATTGTTTTGCGTAGCAAGCCACCAGGCATACCCATGATCAGATGGCTGTGGTTGATCTGGTGAATTAAACATTCCATTGAGATGCCACTTACCGACATGACAGGTATCGTAGCCCGCCTGCTTGAGAAGTTTTGGAAGTGCCTGTTCGCTTGTGCGAAGATGGATTGGGCTACCTTTTGGAATCCACGTGAAGACTCCATTCCGGAACGGTGTCCGTCCCGTCAGCAGACTCGACCGAGCTGGTGAACAGACACTGGATGCCGCATGGCAGTCTGTCAGTCGGAGGCCCTGGCTCGCAAAATGATCAAGATTTGGTGTGATTGCATCAGGATTGCCGTAGCAACCAAGTTCGCCATAGCCCAT
>CAJQGO010000062.1 GCA_905477565.1 uncultured Planctomycetota bacterium | reverse complement strand
TTCGACATAACGCACTGCATAACGCTGAAAGAGTTCCGGATGCAGGGAACGACCATAGAGCCGAAAAACCAAGTCGGTGACACTGGGACGGGCTGAAATCAACGTTACATACCTCCGCAGAGCGTTTTACCAGCTAATCCATTGATGACCTCGTGCCCTGTAGCCGACAGTATATCGGCTGCAGGCGGTGGCTCCTACCGATTGGCAGAAAGCGGTTCCAGAAATCTCCCAATAAGCCATACAACACTGGTTTATATATCCCAGAAGAACACTCAATAGTCCATAAAAACATGCACTTTCACTCCATACCCCAGAACACCTTCAAGTGAGAGAAGAAGTTTCGTTGAGAAGCCACGCCCCCATACATCACGACTCGAACAGGAACCCAAAAAAGTTAGCTAGAGCTTGTTTTTGAGACGCTCCGAAGATCGCGTCAGCACCTCAAAAAAATTATTTCCATGGTGGTAAAAATTTTTGATGAACACTATTTCTGAACCATACGACCCTCATCAGTGATAACTTACGGACAAGCGTGCCAGTGCTTGACAGGATCAAACAACCACACAGAATGCACATGTGGTGGAACTGATTCATCACGAAGTAGCAATAAATGAATCTCATTGATTCCAAGGAACTTTTTGTCTCAGACAATCTTAAAAGTTTTCATTTTAAAGTAGTCTTTTCGGCTACCAATGCATTCAAAAATCAGGGGGAAAGATTTTAACGAGCTGGTCGCATTATTTATTCATTGACTGAACTCGTTCATGATGTACAACTTCGAGGAATCCAAGGGGGGCGGCGACGTGAGGGATCGACAGTCGACGGGTTCACCTGTGGCTTGGATGTCCCCCCCGTCTTCGAAGTAAATTAAATTTTCTGTTCGTTTCATGCTTGCATGCTTGGCAGTGGCTACTCAAAAGTCGTATTGCAGTCCTGTCTCCAGTAATCATGAAACTGGTTCCCAAAAACCTGAATGCCAAGAAGATTTCTGGGCTACTCCTTACTCACTTGGCCTGATTTTGGTCACCTTTTGCGACGCATGCAATGATATGAGGATACGTAATGGTCCTTGAATCCAATCGTCAAAAGATAGCGAAGTGCCTCATTGGTTGCGGTGCAAATGTAGGTGCCCGACGAGAGCAACTTGACCAGGCAATCGACATGCTTCGATTTATGCCAGGTGTTCAGCTCATACACGTCAGTGAGTTTTTAGAAACACGGCCTGTGGGCGGCCCACCTGGACAACCTCCCTATTTAAATGCTGCTTGTCTCATTGAAACAACCTTTGAGCCCGCGGAAGTACTTGACATGCTTTTGGCTGTCGAAAACACGCTGCAACGGTCTCGAGAAATACGATGGGGACCACGAACTATTGACCTGGATTTGCTGATCTACGATGACTGTGTCATGAAGACCGAACGTCTTCAGGTTCCACATCCACGAATGACAACGCGACGGTTTGTTCTCGAGCCGGCAGCCGAAATTGCCGCCGACCTCGACCATCCAGTGTCCGGGTGTACGATTCGTGAGCTTCTTGAGAACATCTCACAACGTCACCTCCATGTTGCTGTAGTGGGCATTCCGGGGAGTGGTGCACCGGAAATTGCTGATGCGGTAGCTGATGTGACACTTTCAAGATTGATTCATGCGCCAGCTCCTCTTCCCATACATGCTGTGGGTGCTTTATCCGAGAAGCACTTAGCAACAAAAAAAGAGCCTACAGAGCAGTTACTCCTGCTCTCCCAGAAGTATGCAGATCCTCTTCTGAAGGCGAGTTGGCCTGTTGATCCTCATGGCACTGTGACCGATTACTGGATTGAGTCCATTCGACTGGCAGTAGAAAACAACCCAGCAATTGATACGAACAAGCAATTCGAGAACGCCTTTGCATCAATCAGTCAGGAAACAGTCACACCACATGTCATCCTACTTCTTAATGTGAATCGCCAAACGTTATCAGAGAGAATTGCTTATCGGGCTCACGCGGCACAACAGAGTGATGTTTTTTCCGATTTAGTTGCGGTGCAAGCAATGACAACCACCGATCAAGGCATTGCAACATTGCTCGCTTTGCAGGAACGATTTATAGATTGCTTGCTACGCACTCAGAACACACAATGCCGCGCGAAAGCAGTTATACATCTTGACTCCGATGATCTTGGAAAGGCTGCTCTTGATGCCGTTGCCGCCATTGAGGGCATCTCGTAATCATGGCGACGCCACTCGTTATTCGTGATCGTAATGTCATGCGAGGACTGATTCTCACGAATCGAACGATGGGACGGCGCATCGGTTTTATTCCCACGATGGGAAGCCTTCATGCGGGACACACATCATTGGTTGATCGAGCAGTTGCTGAATGTGACGATGTTGTGACCTCAATTTTTGTGAATCCAAGTCAATTCGGTCCACAGGAAGATTTTGAGCAATACCCAAGAGATTTTGATGCTGACTTCAATCTGTTAGCTCAGCATGACGTTCGCTGGATCTTTGCGCCTGATGTTCATGAGATGTATCCACCTGGTGATTCAACCCGTATTGAGATCGGCGGACCAGCGGAGCCCTACGAGGGAA
>CAJQGO010000061.1 GCA_905477565.1 uncultured Planctomycetota bacterium | reverse complement strand
AGTAGTTGGGTTTTCCAGAGGGTTGCCGACATCGATAGCAACGGGTTCCATGCGTGGTGATACAGATTGCCAGAATATTTCATAAAGATTACGAAGTTCAGCAATAACGTCTGGATGATCTTCAGCAATGTCTTTCTGTTGGGAGCGATCAGTACGGAGATCATAAAGCTCAGTGCCGTTTATAAGCCGCCATGGTCCTTTGCAGACACATGATGTATCCCACGGTTCTTCCGGATGGTGAAACCCGGCACCGCCATGGAGTTGCGCAATGTAGTGGTCCCGATGTGCCGGCATTTTTTCATCATGAATGTGTTCTGCGAAAGAAGATCCGTCGGGGTTATGATCTTGAGGGAGTTGTATCTCACACAGATCGAGAAGAGTTGGAAGAAGATCAAGATGAGCCGTCAGTCCATGGAAGTCTTTTCCTTCTTTGAGCCCACCGCCAGGCCAATGAAGAAAGCAGGGAACTCGATGGCCACCCTCGTACACAGTCGACTTTTTTCCCCTCATGTGTGCATTGAAGCCCCGGTAACTTCCTGCTGGCAACTCACCTTTCGGAATACCATTGGAGGTGCCATTGTCTGTCATGAAAACGAGAATGGTATTTTCAGCAAGTTTCAGTTCTTTGAGGTGTTCGCGCAACAGGCCTACGTTGTGATCAATATTTGCAATCATGCCATAAAAGTTTGCACCGTGTCCCCAGAGGACGGAATCTCGGTATGGTTCGCTCCACTCTGGATCAACCCGGTATGGTCCATGTGGAGCATTCGTTGCGAGATATAAAAAGAAAGGTTCTTTTTGATGACGTTCAACAAAGCTTTTGGCTTCGTTGAACCAGATATCTGTGCAATACCCAGTAAATTTCTCAAATACACCATTTCGTTCATACGTATCGTCAAAGTAATCGTTTCCGTAGTAGTCTGAAGCTTGACCAACTCCACCACAGCGGTGCCAGAGAACTTCTTGAAACCCACGGTCTTGCGGGCGGTGCGGTGCGTTATCTCCAAGATGCCATTTTCCAATCATGCCAGTGACGTACCCAGCATCTGAAAAAATATTTGCAATCGTCTGCTCATCACGATGGAGCATTGTACGGCCACTACTTGTACGATACGCCCCGGTGCGAGCAGGATAGCGACCTGTCATTAGTGCGGCACGAGTTGGTGTGCAGTAAGGACTCACATGAAAGTTTGTGAGTCGAAGCGATTCCGCATGCAACTGATCAATACAAGGAGTTTTTATGACTGGATTGCCATGACACGCTACGTCACCGTACCCCTGATCATCAGTCATAATAAGAATGACATTTGGATGAGCAGCATCTGCAATTATTTGAATTGCCACTGTGTTGCACACCATGACAATCAGGAAGTACAGAAAGTTCTTCATGGTGGGCTTTCCTGACAGATAGTGCTCTATGAGAATACCTCGTTACCGTACGACGGCATAAATCAAGGAGCCGGAATCAACTCGACGTAATCATCATCAAAATTGACACCGTTTCTTCATACAACACCTTACATGGCTGCTGAGGTACTCGTCTAGTTGTGTTCTCCGAACCAACGCTCTTTGATCTCATCGAGTCGTCCTGCTTCGCGCATTTGTAGGATTGCATTATTCAGTGGCTCACGAAGTGTGCTCCCTTGTGGAAGCGCCAATGCGAAGTCAAAAGAATCAAAGATGCCTGGTACCAGGCGAAGATTATTCGCTCCGGAAGTATGCAGAGCAAGCATGAGAGTGTGCGATTCAGAGACGAGTGCGTCGCATTCCTCACGCGATACAGCAGCCATCATCTCTTCAAGATCCGGATAGAGCACGGGGCTGCCTCCGAACTCTTTTACGGCATCAACAACAACACCACCTTCTTGACAGGCAACGGTCTTGCCGAAGAGATCACGAGGGCTCCGAACGGTACCGGTTACCTGATCAACCGTCATGGTAGTAGTGAGTGTACTAGTGAGGAGTGCAACAAGCACAATGCCACCAATCATCGATGCGGTTGCAATAAATCTTCCGGTAACAGTCGAAATTACTTTGTTTTCACAGCCACCAGTAATGATTGTGCTTACGCTCCACCAGACGGCTTCCCAGGCGCCCCGCGGGTAAGGAGTGGGGAACGATTCTGCATTATGGCGTCGTTCGAAAATCCAGAGAAGGTGTCCGGTCAAGACTATCGTTCCAATCACTCCAGCAAGAATAGATACTAATTCCCATGAAATTAAGTTATTGAGAGCTGTAAGTAGGCGTGCGTCACGCTCACGGGAAACAGCAATTTGTAGTCCTGAATGCACAACCGGATGTGTGAAATCAACCAGCTTCTCTCGTTGCTCTGTCATTGCAAGTGGCCCCAGAAGCACATCAATATCACCGCGCTTTGTAGCACCAAAAAGAGTTTCAATCGATGGTATCGCAACCAACTCTGATGATACATCGATACGCTTAGATAATTCATTCCAAAGATCAATGGAGTAGCCACGAGGTTTTTCTCCGACATATTCGGCAAGCCCCTTCATCGGAAAAACTCCAACACGCAATCGCTGATTTCTGTCTTGTGTGCTTGGTTCTTGTGCCAGCAAACAGTTCGACTGACCACCAGAGAAACAAGAGACCGTCAACAGGATCAATGCCGCGACCTTGGCCATTGAACGACTCACTCGAAGGTTCTTGGAAACAATAAGAAGAATTGCACCGAGTACAACAACGCCCCCCGCTGCGGCAACGGCAAGCGGTGGCAGCGACAGAGTAGCTACGTCGGTTGCCACCGATTCGGGGAGAGAGTCCTTGTCCTGAATACCAGTCATATAGAGCAGGAGAAGTGGCATCGAGTTATTTGCAATGTGACACAGTATTGCAGGATA
>CAJQGO010000060.1 GCA_905477565.1 uncultured Planctomycetota bacterium | reverse complement strand
GAACCAATCCACCAGAAAGAAAGCCCGTTGGACCTCCAAAATTGCCCATTTTGTCAGTTTCGAGAGTCGATCACTGAGCTTTCAGAAAACATAGGGTCAACTGTTCGTGTCATCGATCGTATGGCTAATAGCCGGCGTCCTTCATGTCGACCTTCAGGGTCACGAAAGAAAGCATCGCCCAGTCCGGACGAGGGAGGGCCAGCAGAAGAAAGAACGAGTGTCCCGTCTGCAGGTAGGTGTAGTTTTAATTCCAGCTTGTTCATAACCGTTTTTCGTTGACCGGCTTCAAGACGAAAGGCGCCGTCATCTCCAGTCCAGTTGCGTTCAATAGGTCCGTGACGAATAAGCGGTATGAGTTCGATATCGATCCCTCCGTCAGCGGATGGTGTCGCTCGGACGTCAAATATTGCACTGGCATCTCTGTAGGTTTGGCCCGACACAGTATCAACAGTTGAGCGACTGTCATGTTCTAGAAGGATAAGTTCTTCAAGTCGTGAAGTTGAAACGATTTCGTTTGTGCGACCAGGAAGTGTTTGAATCACGCGTTTTACAACGGTTCTGTCGGTCGCTAACGGACTGTCGTCAGCTTCGCCTTGAGTAGTATCAAAAGTAGTGGAAAACCGTTTAGCTAGTGCGGCTGGGATATTACCGCGGATAACACCAGCACGTATGCCGTTTCCATTGAGCCGATGGCGAAGGCTTGTTGGTAAACATTGTTCATCAATGACTTCCCATAGTTCATGACCAAGTTCGATATCTTCTTCAGCATAGCGCAAGAAGGTGAACTCGAGAGGAATAGTTTCAAGATGACTGCTAGAAGCCGACAAATCTGAAACACCACTGAATTGTTCCTCAATATCTTCAGTTGTTGCTTTTGTGAGAAAACTGTTCACAAACGGTGTTTGGCAACCACTGGTAGCTAGAAATATAAATACGAAAGTTGTTAGAAGTTGTAGATAGACAACGGAAGTGTGGCTCCGAATATCCATGACGCGTCCGACAGTAGGAGATTGAAGGAAGGAAACGGTTGGGGAGAAGAGGATAGGAAGAACAGCTGTTCGAGGTCAACCTAAATCTTTTCCTATTACTTGCAGTGCATTGCGGAAAAAAGTTAAGCCAGCACCATCTGCATGAGGGTCAAGTCGGCCCGCCCAGGCTGGATGCTGTGTCGCTTCGATGAAGCGTTCTGGGTGTGGCATAAGGCCGAAGATTCGGCCTGTCGTGTCACACATGCCGGCTACGTTTTGCTCGGATCCATTTGGGTTGGTCTGCTGCCCATTTCTGTCCTTGGCATAGTGAAGTACAAATTGGCCACGTGAGTCGAGTTGTTGGAGGAATGTTTTGTCAGCAGTGGTGAAGCGTCCCTCGGCATGGGCAACAGGTAATTCAAAGTGGTCCAGACCACGAAGAAAGACACAGTTCCCTGGGGTGGCCTGTAATCGTACCCAGCAATCAATGAACCTTCCGGAGGCATTTCGTGTAAGGGTGGCGGCTTGTTTGCCAGAGGTAGAATCGGGGGTGAGCAGTCCCGTTTGCAAGAGTACTTGGAATCCATTGCAAATTCCGATAATTAGTCCACCTCTCTCATGAAAGCGACGGAGTGTATCACCAAGACGTTCGGTCAATTCGAGTGCCAATATTCTTCCGCTGGCAATATCATCACCATATGAAAAGCCACCAGGGATACAAAAGATTTGGAAATCATCCAAAAGAGAAGGGGATTGGGCGAGCGACTGAACGTGAATGCGTTTTGTATGACCACCGGCACGTTCAAAGGCGTAAGCAGTTTCTTGGTCACAATTTGTACCAGGTCCACGAAGAATGAGAGCGCGAGGGGAAAGCATGCAGTTTTTCCTTAGGACTTGCCGTGTGTTTGAGCAGTACTTTGCTCCCGCCATGCGGTTGCAAGTTTGTGAACCAATGTTTGGGTAACAACTGAATCTTCACCACAGCGAATTGTAAGCAAACTGTCGTTTGTGACAGTTCCAATCCACGACCACGTGCTCCCCTGAAGTATTCTGTCCACTTCAGACGCGTTCTCTTCCTTGACTTCTATTAAGAATCGTCCTGGAGTTTCAGCACATGCAACGCGTAGTAAACTTATGAGTTCATCGGGTTTGGCTAAGTTGCCAGTGTCACCGAGTGGTACCTTTTCTAGGTTTATGTCGGCACCTAAGTCGCCGCCTATAGCCATTTCAGCGAGAGCTACCCCGAGCCCTCCATCAGATAGATCGTGACACGATGCGATGAGTCGTTGCTGGTTTAGGTCGTAGATGCTTTTGAAAGCGTTCTGGCAATTCTTGAAATCTACTTTGGGAATTTCACCTCCCGTTATTCGGCCAATGACAGCAAGTTGGCTACCGCCAAGTTCTGTTGTTGAAATCCCAACAAGAGCGATTCGATTGCCTGCTCTTTTAAAATCTGACGAAACGCACAAGCTCACGTCATTTATCTGACCGATTGCTGTGGCAAGCAATGTTGGTGGTATTGATTGTTCTTTGACGACACCCGCATCGTCTTTCCACGTGAAGACATTGTTGAGGCTATCTTTACCGCTTACAAATGGAGCTTGTAGAGTTACTGCTGCTTCATAACAACCACGACATGCTTCCACCAGTGTTCCAAGTGAATCTGGTCGACGGCAGTCACCCCAACAGAAATTATCAAGCAATGCAATTCGCTCTGGGTCAGCCCCGGATGCAATGCAGTTTGAAACAGCTTCCACGATACCACCAACAGCCATCTCAAACGGATCAATGGTTCCAAGGTGGTGCCGAAGACCAATGCCTATCAGAATGCCTCTTGGTCGGCCCAACACTCCGCGTATCACTGTAGCGTCAGCTGGTCCCCCCATTGGTCCCAGTAATGGCTTGAGAACACTTTTCCCCTGAACTTCGTGATCGTACTGCCGAATGATCCATTCCTTACTTGCTACATCTTCGGACCGAAGTAATTCAAGTAGAACCGTTTCAAAGTTTTCATTTTCTAGTGACCAGCAAACGGGGAGATGTTGTGGTGGTGTAAATATGGATCGGAGACGCTCTCTTGGCCGGCCCTCGTGAAGAAAGTGACAATTGAGGTCACCAACACGTTCACCATCCCACCGAAGGGCCAGTTGACCATTCCCTGTAAATGTACCGATAGGAGTTGCTTCAACGCC
>CAJQGO010000059.1 GCA_905477565.1 uncultured Planctomycetota bacterium | reverse complement strand
ATGTCCAACAAATGTTGGAACTGGAATACGAGTGAGCGTAATGCTTCACCTCCCTGCCCTCGTGATTACTCGGCAGATTGATAAGGTTTTTCGAAGCCTGCACAAAATTTCATTGGCTGTTCGAGGTCTATATGGAGAGGGGTCACAGGCCTTTGGAGACTTCTATCAAATTTCAAACCAAATAACACTTGGCCGCACAGAGGGTGAGCTGATTGCCCAGGTCGCAGATGTTGTGCCTGTGCTAATTGATTATGAACGTCGCGCTCGGGAATTTCTCTTGCAGGAGACAGAGCAGAATGTTCACGACCAGGTCAGCCGTGCCTTTGGGATTTTAAGAACAGCTCAGACGATTAGCGCTGAAGAAACCATGCAGCTTCTTTCACGGGTGCGTATGGGAGTGCTGCTAGGACTAGTGGATGATCTTCATGTATCTGACGTCAATAAGTTGCTTGTTCGCACCCAGCCTGCACACCTTCAAAAGATGAGAGGTGTTGATCTCGATACGAAAGATCGGAATATCGAACGTGCACGATTCCTTCGGTCGTATTTTGAATCGGGATCACCCGACGACAATTAGATACTCTTCAAGCACAGTAGGGTTTGTATCGTTTCTTACATATCTGCGGCCATTCGGGAAAGGATGCATGCTACGTGTTAGCAAGTTTTTCCCGGAGTGCGTTAACCACTGCAGGAGGTACGAATTTCCGCAACGCAATGTCGTTTGCGAGGGGAGTAATTTGCTTCAGTAGCGACGAAGAGATATGAGAGTATTGGGCGTCAGCCATTAGGAAAACAGTTTCGATCCCGGGGTCGAGCATTCGGTTCGCAAGGGTCATCGTGAATTCTGCCTCAATGTCGGTCAATGATCGAACACCGCGTAAAACAACCTGTGCTTTCTGTTCGCGAACGAATGTCACAGATAGGCCGTGGAAGCGTCGGACAGTTACATTGTTCAGGTGACCTACTGCTGCTTCTACGAGTTTGACCCGTTCTTCCTGATCAAAAAGAGGCTGTTTATCGGGGTTTATACCTACGCCGACGACAATATGGTCAAATATACGACTTGCTCGCTCGATCACATCGAGGTGACCAAGCGTGATCGGATCAAAAGACCCTGTATAAACGGCGACTTGACCATCATGAGGTGGCACGAACAATTACTCCAAACAATGATTCGTGATAGACGATAAAGATTCTGTTGGCTCCCTGTGAGTCAACAAGTATGGTATCTGAAAGAGGGATCTCAAGTGGAGAGATCTCTGACACTTATTTTTTCATAACTTTATGGAGGGTCTCACGGCGTGTCGAAGTCCGTTCCGTTTGTCGGCATTGTTGTTTCTGGGATCGTAGGTATCCTTTTTTTGGCTGATTTAGCGGTCGCAATCCCATTTAGTCGGGTGAGCGTGCTTGCCGATGTTGGGTTTATCTTAAGTAGTGGAATTCTGGCCTATCTGAGCTGGTCGACTTTGATGAGCAGAAAAGAAGAATAAATAGGCAGAGTATCCACTAGCCGGTGTTTCAGGCTGCTTTGAGTATAGAAGTAGGAACTTCTCTGGAACTATTACTCGAAATACATTCAGGTATTTTATCTAAACTTATTACTGTTTCCGACTTCTTGGATACGAGCTTGTGGATCCGTCTTATTGCTCTGCTGAATTTTTTATGATCATAGGTGCCTTTTGGGGATGCAGCATCCCAAATCCGAAGAGTTCCAGGTCGTTCTCCCTTTCGTGCTATGGATGACAAAAACTTCTGGATTTGTCCTTTTTGTTTTGGGGTATCACGAGATACCTCCCACAGCCCCCATTGAACGTTTCGGCAGGGCCACCCCATAGGAGTCGGTCGTCGAGGAGATGATATTGTGCTGAATGACTGTGTAAGGATTACTGAGATGCCCTCTTCGACAAGTAGATCATGGTAATGAACTCGCCCGGCCTTTGGTGCGACTATCGTTTTGAGGTTCGGGAAGCTGCGTCGCGCTGCATGGAGTTGCATGCGAAACCGGTGTTTCGAAGCGATATCTTTGAGATGCATCTCTAAACAAACAGTCTCGAGAGCATTGGGCATGCTTTCGAGTGTGTCCAATGTGCCGTACCAGGATATTGGGAACTCTCTGGTCTGAGCGTCGAAGACGGTCTTTATGTGTCTTTTATCGATGGGTACTGGTGCACAAACGATGTGAGTGTCTGACAAACTTTGATACTCCACACTAGACCTCCGTGGCGACTACGCTCGGCTTAAGCCATGATTTTTTAAAAAGGCCTAGAGACAAGCCTCATTTTTATGTGCACAAGCACATCCTTCTCTGACGGTATCGACGTAGATTCAAAATCGCTTCAGCGATTCCCGCCTTTGCGGCTTATTCAGTCGGCACTGTTTTCCCTGCCGGAATTTCTTGACATGCCGAGGCTTCAGCCTGATTATGTTGCCAAGACTCTATTGAATCTAAAAGCGACTTCATAGTGGCCTCGCTTGCTTCAACTGTCGCTGGGTAGCCGAGTTCAGTGAGCTTCGAGGATGTGATTGGTGAGATACTCGCAATTTTCCAGGTACGGAGATGATCGCCAAAGACATTCGCCGCGGTTTCTGCAATAAATGAACTTGTTAAGAGAATCCAGCTAACGGGGAATTGTTCTATCATTCGGAGTGCAGTTTGTCGGTCTAATGAAGTGGGTTGACTCGCGTAAGCGGCTACCTGCGTGACTTCATGGCCAGCGGCTTCGAGTTCTTTGTGTAAAACGTCACGGCCTCGTTCGGCTTGAATAAGAAGAAATCGCTGCCCCTTCCCCTCTTGGTTAAGAGCCTGTACGAATCCTTCAGAAAGAAACATGTCAGGGACCAGGTCGCAGACAAAGCCCTGTTCTTCAAGTGCTTTTTTTGTTGCAGGTCCAATGGCGGCAAGTTGCACGCTTCCCAATACACGTGGATCGAGTTCCTGTAGTCGCATCTGTCTGCAAAAGTGGTCGACGCCATTGACACTCGTAAAGACAATCCAGTCGAAAGACCATGCGTTATCGACAGCCGTTTCTAAATCCCTTGGATCGCTGGCTGGTACGATATCAACTAAAGGTAAGTGTATTGCCTCGCCTCCTCGCTGCGTAATATCAGCAATAACCGGACCGGCCTGACCTACTGGACGGGTAACGAGAAGTCGGCATCCCTGCAACGGTGATACATGTTGCTTTCGTTTAGGGCTGCTCATAGGTGTTTCACCAATCAAGGCAACGGCTGGTGAAGGAATGTTCGCTATATCGATGTCTGAAGCGCATGAGCCAAGAGTTGTCTGGATAATCCGCTGGTCAGGCCAACTGCAGCGACTTACAAGTGTTACCGGTGTATCTGGTGATCTTCCTGCTTTGAGGATCGCGTTTGACCAATGTTGAGCCTGTTCAACACCCATATAGATCACGATTGTTCCTTCTTGGATCGAAAGATTTTCGTAGTCCAGTGTTTCTTTTTTGTTCTTGGCTTCGTGGCCCGTCACGATAGTAAGACTAGATGAGACGCTGCGTGACGTAAGTGGAGTAACTGCTGCCGCCGCTGCTGCGGTAGCCGATGTAATGCCAGGAATGATCTCAAATGAAATAGAATGTTCGATAAGCGGCTCTATTTCTTCACGGAGTCTTGCGAAGATAGTAGGGTCACCTCCTTTCAGGCGGACGACGGTGTGGCCGTTTGCAGCGCGCCCTGCTAAATAGTTTCCGAGTTTAAGGCCTGTATCATTTCCCGAGGAGCGTTCCAGAATTTCAGACAGTAATATTTTCTCTGCACTGGGTTGAATAACGTTGAGAACCGCGGGTGATACAAGTTGGTCATGGACAACAACATCGGCTTGCTCGAGTGCTCGAATTGCACGAACAGTCAAAAGGTCTGGCTTTCCCGGCCCTGCTCCAACAAAGAGAACATGCCCACTGTGCTGAGCGTAGTCGGCCTCGCTCACAGCAGGTGAATCGGTATTGTTGTCGGGTGGATCAACAGGACTTTTCATCTGATACCTAAGATTTCTTCTACCCAGCATAACGAAGCAATTCGGCTGAGTGTACGAATTAAGACAAATATGTGCTCAGAGGAGTTGTTGCCAAGTGCCTTTCGGAAAACCCTTTGAGAGAGGAGCCCAATGCCGTCTCGTCAAAAAAGTGACATTCTTTTTTTTCAGGGTAACGAGTAAGTTTTG
>CAJQGO010000058.1 GCA_905477565.1 uncultured Planctomycetota bacterium | reverse complement strand
GACAATGTTGGAGATAATGTTGGTGACGTCGCTGGGATGGGTGCAGACCTCTACGAAAGCTACTGCGGTAGCATTCTCGCAACTGCTGCACTGGGCGTTGCTGCTTTTTCTGGTGTGTCAGATAAAGACTACTTTATGCAACTGAGTGCCCTCTTTTTGCCAATCCTCATCGCTGCAGCGGGCATCGGCCTTTCCGTGTGGGGGATCTGGCAGGTCAAGACTCAAGAAGATGCATCTCAGCGATCACTTTTAGCTGCATTGGCTCGTGGGATAAATCTTTCCACACTTGCCATTGTCGGGGCGGCTGTCGTACTGACGTTCTTATTACTTGGGTGGTCGCATATCGGTGTTTCAGTCAGCGTCATTGTGGGTTTGGTCGCTGGTTGGCTCATAGGAAAGTGGACAGAATATTCAACGAGTAATGAGTTCGCACCAACGAAGGAATTGGCTGATCAGGCTTTAACTGGACCTGCGACGATAATTATTGGTGGTGTTGCTGAGGGAATGCTCTCCGTGTGGGCGCCAGTTATGATAACAGGGGTTGCGACGCTACTCGCCTTTGGGTTTGCCAACGGTTTTAGTTTCGCAGATCCGAATGCGTTTGCTCTTGGTCTCTACGGTGTTGGGATTGCAGCTGTTGGAATGCTTTCTACCCTTGGCATTACGCTCGCCACTGACGCCTATGGCCCCATTGCTGACAACGCAGGCGGGAACGCCCAGATGGCTGAAATGCCCGAGATTGTTCGTGAGCGGACCGATGCTCTCGACGCTCTCGGAAATACGACAGCAGCAACAGGTAAAGGATTTGCAATTGGCTCGGCTGCTCTGACCGCGTTAGCGCTGCTTGCGGCGTATGTCGAGGAAGTGCGAATTGGATTTGAACGCTGGGGTGAATCTGCTGTTACGGTGACCGAGAATAGCACCGCCCAGGCGGGGTCGTGGGTCAAAGTTTCAAACGACGTGCTCGTTAAGGCAGGTGCGACACCTGCGGAGAACCAGACGTGGCTTCTTGTTGATGATCGGGAGTTAAAAAACGCTATTACTGATTATGAAAAACTCCCAAGCGGTTCTGTAATTCAGAAGATGCCTGAGACCAAGCCACTTCAGACAGCCCATGACCTTGTTGAGGTGAGAGCAGCGAGAATGGCTGACTTTATGCGTTTTTATGACGTGACACTGATGAATCCAAAGGTGCTGGTCGGCATGTTTCTGGGTGCAATGAGTACCTTTGTATTTTGTGCGCTCACAATGAAAGCTGTAGGCCGTGCTGCCAAAGGCATGGTCGAAGAGGTTCGCCGGCAATTCCGTGAGAAACCCGGAATCATGGCGGGTACTGAAAAGCCAGATTACGCGGCACCAGTTGCTATCAGTACGAAGGCGGCGCAACGAGAGATGGTGTTGCCTTCTCTTCTTGCGTTATCTGCACCTGTTGTCACCGGCTTGCTTCTTGGTGTCGGTGGTGTCATGGGACTGCTTGTTGGTGCTCTTACCACGGGCTTCTGCCTTGCTGTCTTTATGGCGAATGCGGGTGGAGCGTGGGACAATGCGAAAAAGCATATCGAGAGTGGTGTGCACGGCGGCAAGGGCACTGAAGCCCACAAAGCAGCAATTGTCGGCGACACAGTCGGTGACCCATTTAAAGATACAAGCGGCCCAAGCCTGAATATTCTTGTGAAGCTTATGAGTATGGTCAGTGTGGTAGCAGCGGGACTTGTGGTCAGATATAGTCTTGAGGCGCTTGGCATCTTTTGAGTGATGGCTTTGGTTTTCACGTTGAAGTAGCTCATTCGTCTGGTTCACGGGCGGGTGTTCTCACTACTCCGCATGGACAAGTGCAGACGCCGCTCTTTATGCCAGTAGCGACACTGGCATCAGTAAAAGGTGTGGATATAGCTCGTGTTGCCGAGACTGGTGCCACAATGCTATTGGCGAACACGTATCATCTACACCTCAGACCGGGTGAAGAACTAGTGGATCAGTCGGGTGGTGTCGGGCATTTTATGGGATGGTCCGGGCCGACCCTCACTGACAGTGGTGGCTATCAAGTGTTTAGCCTTGCTCAGCAAGTTAAGGTGACCGATCACGGGGCAATGTTTCGGTCGCACCTCGATGGGTCTCAGGTGGACCTCACTCCAGAGAAGGCAGTTGCTATTCAAGAATCACTAGGAGCTGATGTCGCAATGCAGCTTGATCATGTGATTGGCCTTCCTGCCGCACGAAATGATGTCGCTGAGGCAATGGAAAGATCTCTCGCGTGGGGGGAGCGTTGTTTAGCTGCTCGTCAAAAATCAGATCAGGCAATGTTTGGGATTGTGCAGGGAGGGCTTGATCCTGAACTTCGAGCAAACAGTGCCAAGCACCTTCGGTCACTGCCATTTGAGGGTTTTGCAGTTGGTGGCCTGTCTGTTGGAGAAGGGCCGGAGGCAATGGCATCAACACTTCAGGCGACAGTGCCACACTTACCAGAAGACAAGCCGCGGTATCTTATGGGAGTCGGAAAGCCAGAGGATATTATTAATGCGGTTGCGGTAGGGATCGACATGTTTGACTGCGTTTTACCAACACGTTGTGGTCGTAATGCATTACTGTATACGTTCGACGGCCCGTTACGTTTGAGAAATGCTCACTATCTGACGGACCAACGCCCAATTGAAAGTGATTGCCCATGTATGGCCTGTGGCCATACTCGGGCGTACATGCGGCATCTTTTTCTGGCAGGGGAAATGCTTGGTCCAATTTTAGCCTCGATTCATAATCTCACCTTCTACCAGCGACTGATGGGGCGGCTTCGAGAAGCGATTGTTGCCGGCCAATTTCAATCAGTTCGGGCGGATATTCTCGCCCGCATGAATTGAGGCTATTGTGCAAATGAGGGTGTGGAGTTGCCCTGTGTCCCGGTTGTCTGCATTCGGACTTGTCCGTTGGAACCGCGGGAAACTACATTTGCACTTTTCGGTGGAGTGGTTTTGCTCTCCTCTAGCCCCGGGTGTTTCTCATGCAAATCTTTGATCAAACTCGAATTGTAGCGCAGTTCGCTGCTGCTGCTGATTCCAAGCCCCCTGCCGGGCCCTTGGAATTATTGATCACCTATTTCCCGATGGTCCTCATCGTTGTTGCAGCATGGTTTCTCTTGTATCGGCCGGAGAGGGAACGTATGCGGAAGCAACGAGAACTTCTGAGTAATGTCAAAAAAAATGACCGTGTTATTACGGCGTCTGGGATAGTTGGCATCGTCTCGAGTGTAGATCGAGAGCAGGATCGAGTCGTTCTCAAGGTTGACGAAAGCTCGAACGCAAAAATTACATTTACCTTAGCAAGCGTGAATCGCGTACTTGCTGATTCAGATAATGAAAAAACAGTTGGTGCTGGGGCATGACGCCCGGGTACCGCACTTTGTTGATTAAACTTTTGATGAAAGAAGATTGAGATGAATGGCATGGATGGCTGGTTCGGATTGCTTGCTCAGGTAGCTGAGAACGCCTCTGCAGTGTGGTGGAACGAGTCGTGGGCGGTCTGGGCGCTGACGCTTTCTATTATTTTTGTGCCAACATTCTTAGCCTGGCTTGTCACTCGGCAACTCAAAGCAAGTGGTCTTTGGGGAAGGCTGTCGATTGTCCTTGTAGCTCTCGCAGCGGGCATTGTCGTGACTGCACTGGGATGGCCTCCTCGCATGGGCATTGATCTCAAGGGAGGGGTCATACTCGTCTACGAAATTGATTCTGCTAAACAGCCTGAGGGCGGCGTGAGCATGGACAAGCTTGTCGCTGCGGTGAGTCGTAGGGTTAATCCGGGTGGACAGAAAGAGGTCACAGTTCGTCAGTATGGAACAAACCAACTCGAAGTCATTGTGCCTGAGGTGGATCAAGCCGAGGTCGAATTTATTAAACGAATCGTCTCGAGTGCTGGTGTATTAGAGTTTCGTATAGTCGCTAACCCCCAGGATCCACGTCATAAAGAAATTATAGAAAAGGCGACTAGTTCCTCTGGCAGCCTGGTGAGTTCAGGGGATCGTTCAATCGGTAGGTGGATACAGATCGATACCCAGAAGATCGATCCAGCTGGTGACTCAACTTTGGTGATGCGTCAAACTGGTGACGGGACTCCGGAAGTTCTTGTAGCTCTGGATCGATTTGATGTTACAGGAGATTTTCTGTCGAGGGCTTCGGGTGGATATGATCAGAATTTGCAGCCCTGCGTAAACTTTTCTTTTAATTCTCAGGGGGCAGCGCTCTTTGG
>CAJQGO010000057.1 GCA_905477565.1 uncultured Planctomycetota bacterium | reverse complement strand
ATACCGGATGCCTTCATCGCGCCAGCTCGAGCTGCCATAGCAAGCGTCGCTGATGGTTGGAGGGAGGCCATCCGATGTGCTAATTGAAGGCAAGCAGCTTCTTCCATGAATTTTATTTCCTTTCCCGTTTCTTAACAGTAAGAACCTCAATGACGTGGCATACTTCTGGTATCAGTATGCCATCAGAAACTAGTGCTGGCATAGAACCAGAAACGAACCATCCGTCTACAGATAATACCACGATGACCATGAGGAGCTTGGATGGCAAAAAAACGAATTGGACTTTGGCTAATCGGTGCAAAGGGTGGCGTCGCCACGACCGTCATGACCGGTCTAGCAGCCCTTGCCCGGGGATTGGTTGAGCCAATTGGCCTCATTACTGAAACCAAGGACTTTCATTCACTCAACCTGATTGATTGGAGTGATATCGTTGTTGGCGGACACGATATTCGCAACGAGAGCCTTCTCGATGAGGCCCGCCGAATGTGGACAGTCAGTCGAGCAATTCCACCAGGCGTCTTGGAATCTGTCACTCCCGATCTGGTAGATATTGAGACGCGCCTTCGGCCAGGAACTGTATTAGCATCCGGCACCTCCATCCAGGCTATAGCTTCTCTACCGGAATCCAAAGTAGCAAAGACCCCGAGAAGTATTATTGATCAGATTCGAACAGACATTCTTGATTTTGCAGAAACAAATGATGTGGAACGGGTGGTTGTGGTCAACCTCGCATCGACTGAACCTCCGTGGTCCTCACCTATTCCCGACAACTTTGATGAACTCTCTCCTTTGCTAGAGCGTGCATCAGAATCGAGTCCACTCCCTACAAGCAGCCTCTATGCAATTGCAGCTTTTGAGGCAGATGCTGCCTATATCAATTTTACACCTTCTACTGGCGCAACACCGCAAGCACTCAATTCCCTTGCGCAGCAGCGGGGGCTCCCCCATGCAGGGTGTGATGGCAAAACAGGTGAGACGTTACTGAAGAGTGTGCTTGCCCCAATGTTTCGTGATCGGCACCTGAATGTCATGAGTTGGGTAGGGCACAACATTTTTGGCAACCTTGATGGAAAAATACTGGATGACCCTTCAAACAAGGCAGCCAAGGTGAAGAGCAAAGACCATCTGCTTGCCAATCTCTTACCATCGACGCCACAGACACTTGTATCTATTGAGTTCATTGAGAGTCTTGGTGACTGGAAAACGGCATGGGATCACATCCATTTTGAGGGATTTCTTGGTACTCCCATGACCATGCAATTTACATGGCAAGGCTGTGATTCTATTTTGGCAGCTCCGTTAGTAATTGATCTCATTCGGTTAGTTGATCGCGCCCGACTGGCTGGTGAGGCCGGTTCACTGCCTTGGTTGGCAAGTTTTTTCAAAAGTCCGCTCAATTGTCACGAGCAGGGTTTTGCAGCTCAGATGACCATGCTTCATGACTGGGTAAAAAAACACTCAACACAACCTTAAGAGAGACTTTTTACTATAAAAAAAGTATTTTTGTGTACACGCTAAAACTTTCTAACATTCTCTGGAAATGTCTTTTGCTTAGATTTTTGTCTGGCTTGGATGGGGCATGATCCGATTTTTTTGACAAAAATCCAAGTTTTTTTGAAAAATTTTCTGTGATTTCTCTTGACAGTGGAACACAAAATTTCTGAAAACTTGTACTTCATGCATGCAATGTATGTGCTTGCACATCATGGCAGCATGAAAACGTCGATCGCTTCCAATACTCAGCACCCCAAGGAAGTAGTCGGTTCATTCCATAGGGGTGCTACTGGCAAGGAGCCATTCAATGGCCAAGAAGAAGGCTACTAAGAAGAAAGCTACTAAGAAAAAGGTAGCTAAGAAAAAGGCTGCTAAGAAAAAAGTAGCCAAGAAGAAGAAGAAAGTCGCCAAGAAGAAGGTAGCCAAGAAGAAGGCTGCCAAGAAGAAGGTGGCTAAGAAGAAGAAAGTCGCCAAGAAGAAGAAGGCTGCCAAGAAAAAGGGCCACGCCTAATCCGTCTTTGACGTGACCGTAGGCGGTCTCCATCAAATGTTTCGGTGTGAGAATGTTTCATTCTGGCAGTGTGAACAAACGATGGTGAACATGCCGTTGTTCTGACGAGAAAGGCCGGCCCGGGCTCTTGGGCGCCCGGGCCGGCCTCATTTTACAGGTAGGCTTCTGGTCAGCCCGGTTTGATACATATCCATGAACGCCCAGATACCTCAAGCCAGCACTTCAACACCTCTTCAACAAAGTGAGTTCTTGCTTGTTGGATGTAGGCATGGCAGTGAGTCTGCTTTAGAGCATCGACAAAGACTTGCCTTTCCTTCATTTCAGAAGTCGTACTGGCGGAAAGGTCTGGTAACGTTTCGAATACCATCACACATCGTGTCGAAACCAGAGTGGTGTCATTTTGGAGTTCCTGACGATGTTCTTGAGCAACTCGTCTTTGCTCGAATTGGCATTCGTTCATTAGGACAGATTACAGGGCAGACTGAAGATGAGAGAATTGCTGCTACTCATCAATTGCTTGGCTCCGTGAAGGTGAATGCCGTCCATGTATGGAAACGTGACCCTCGCCTTCAGATTGACACTGACTCCATTCAACACAAGATCACTGCTTTGGATTCCTTTCAGGAAGAACTCATCACATCCAAACAGAATCTTATTCTGAACTGTGTTGTTGACTCGGTTGATCGCTGGTGGATTGGATGGCACGTTGGGAACACTCAGACAGGTCAGTGGTCTGGAGGATATTACCCAGGAGAGATGCCCGCTCATGCAATCTCACGGGCGTGGCTCAAACTCGATGAAGCAATCGCCCGTTTCGGCATTCAGTTTCATTCTGGAGAACGAGTCTGTGAATTGGGTGCCGCTCCTGGTGGAGCCTGCCAACGTCTTGTGGAAGGGCAGCTCAGGGTAGTCGGTGTCGATCCTGCCACCATGCATCCTCAGATTGCTGAACATGAGCAGTTCACGCACTGGAAAAAACGTGCCAGGGATGTCCGAATCAGAGATTTTGGTGACTTTGATTGGATTCTGACTGATATGAACATCGCCCCTGCCAGCACAATGGCCTCTCTGGAAAGAATTCTTTCAGCGCGTTCTCATAAGCCACGGGGAATCATTGCAACGCTCAAACTCTCTAATTTGTCACATGCTGAAGAACTCGATCAATGGTGCTCATCCTGTGTGGCTTGGGGGTATCATCCCCGTGTTCAACAGTTGTCAACGGGTGGACAGGAAATCTGTCTTGTGGCTCAGAAAAAGAGCGATTCACGGAACTGAAGAATTCGTTTGGAATATGTGCGTGAGTAGTACCTTATCGTCTCCAGATCGCTGAGGGATCAGTCAGACTTCCTGCAAGTACCGCACATATTTGCTGTGGTGTCTCAACAAGAAGACGACCTTCCTCATCAATACCTCTACAGATACCTGTCAATGTGGTCGCCCGCTTGAGAGACTGCGGTGTGACTTCATCTTTTTCATGCTCATACAGAACATCGAAGAGCTTTATTAGTCTATGAGTAAGGCTGCAATGAGACTGATATCTCTTCAAAATGAATGCCCGTTTTTCGGGACTGATCATATCAAGAATATTGTTTAATAGTTGCGGAATGAGGATCACGAGTAGATCGTCATGTGAGATGGTGTTACCTAAGATATCCGGTATTGTAATGAGTCGATCGTGGAGTTCTCTTGGCGCATCCTCCTTTGAACCATCTGTATTTATTCCAACACCAATAAGTAGTTTTTGGGTTGTTGTCGCTTCGAGTAAAAGACCTCCAATCTTACGACCATTGATTTCTATATCATTTGGCCAACGCACATCGGGTTTCAGT
>CAJQGO010000056.1 GCA_905477565.1 uncultured Planctomycetota bacterium | reverse complement strand
AAGAGCCCTTCCCAGCGACCATCTGTTTCAGTCCGCCGTCCATGCAGGCGAGCAGGTACAACCCGCGAATCGTTCACTACCATCAGATCGTTCGGCTCGAGGATCTTGGGTAAATCTCGAATATTCATATGCCGTATTGATTGCGTGGCACGATCCAAGACAAGCAGCCGAGCAGCAGCACGATCTGCCAGTGGCTCCTGTGCAATTGATGACTCGGGGAGATCATAGTCATAACAATCGGCTGTAGTTAAATCTGCTGGACCTGTCATGCTTATTAAGGTACTCAATAAATGAACTGCTCGGAATGGTTAAACTAAGCACGTGCACAACTCAGACTCTACCCAACGATCTTCTTCCATGAGCCTCCATACCAGCGTTCTGGTAAAGGAGTCACTGTCATTCCTGAATCTCGCCCCGGGAATGACGGTCGTTGATGGAACACTTGGAGGAGGAGGGCACACGCGATTGCTGGCAGAAAGTGTTGGACCAAGAGGCAAGGTCATTGCCATTGACCGGGATCCTTCCGCGATTGAACGTGGCGCAAAAGAACTGGCAAACCTTCCAATTCGGTTCGCCCAGGCAAATTTTTGTAATCTGCCCGAGGTTCTCGATGCGGTAGAAGTTGAAAGCATTGATGGCATGCTTTTGGATGTAGGCATTTCAAGTGACCAGCTTGCTGACCGCGAAAGAGGGTTTTCATTTGACTCTGCCGGACCGCTTGATCTGCGATTTGATCCAACAGAAGGTGAACCAGCATGGAGGCTTATCAACCGTCTCCGACCAGAAACTCTTGCAGACCTTATTTATGAATTCGGAGAAGAACGACACAGCCGGCGAATAGCTCGACGCATTGCGCAGGCCCGGGAACGCCAACCAATAGAATCAGCCAAGGAGTTCGCCAAACTTGTAGTGTCGGCTATACCTCGACAAGCAACAAACAAAAAAAGAATACATCCAGCGACTCGTACTTTTCAGGCACTTCGAATCGCAGTGAATGAAGAACTCAAGTCTCTTCAAATAGCACTTGAACGAATACCCAGTCGCTTGAAACCTGGGGGCAGGCTGGTTGTTATTTCATTCCATTCACTCGAAGACCGGCTTGTAAAGACAGCTTTTCGTAGTCCTCAAACCTGGAATTGCCTAACGAAATCACCTGTTGAGGCTGCACCAGATGAAGTCGCTATGAATCGTCGTTCTCGGTCAGCACGACTTCGAGCTGCTGAGAGAATCTAAAACCTGCTCTGATTTTCAGATGTTACGTGGCCTCCCTATTTTGCCACGAGGCGAGATCACCTATCTGAGTGTTTCTCGCTATTACGATGCTGTTTTTACGGTTTTTTGGGAATAGCACTCCTTCTTGAAAACATTCTTTTTTCTTACCCTGCCGCTCTAGCAACAACAGCATAGATTCAGCAGAATCATCGCTCCTAAGAAAACCTCGCGCTGCGAAGCACGCAGCCACTGAACATAGTTTATTCGTGCGGACTTTGAATGGGACGTGAATCCAAATTCCTTCTGTCGCTACTCGGTCTTCTAGCAGGAATTTTTGTTACTGCACTTGCTCTACGACTGCTGATACCACGGCCGCCCGAGGGGACTGGTCCAGATATTCATACCCTCACTTTCAATCCTTTTGCAGAAACTGTCCCTCCTCCTGACCTTACCCCAAGCCCAGAAAAAAAGACTCTCCACCGCAAAGCTACCACTCGTGATGTGCCGGAAACACAATCGCGTTTTCCGAACGTTGAGGCCAGCTTTGAACCCTGGTTTGACCAAACAAACCCAAACGACTTTCCTCTTCCAACGACAAAACTTGATAATCCTCCTACGCTTGAACCAATCCATAAGACCACAACCCCTGATAATCAGGAGCCGGGTATAAAAAGATTTCCAGACGTCGAAAAGAAGAACGCACCATGGCAAAAACAGGAAGCAATGCAAACATTTCCTGAAGCACCAGCACAAGTTGGAGACAGCGTCAATTCACAGTTACCTCCACAACCCCCACCCGTCGCAAATTCACCACCTCAAACAACTACCACAAAACCAATTAAGAAGCTGTCGCCAGGAATGCTTTATGACGTGCAGGATGGTGATTCCTGGTGGCAACTCGCAGAGAGTGCCTACGGTGATGGCCGTTATTACCGAAGCCTTTTTGCATGGAATAAGACTCTTCAGCCACGGGTATCGCTATCTCCAGGCACAACCCTTGAAATACCGCAAACAAATCAGCTTCAGCTAGCATGGCCGAGACTGATTCCTGCCGAATAGCCTTCGGGGCTAAAATCGCTCTGGCCTCGTCTTCTTTCCACCGCTACCGTCCGACGTCTCGTCATCGTCACGAATGCAGATGACACCGTCTCCGAAGTGGTGAATACATGCAGTTTGGAAAACTCGAAAGAAGATTTTTTCTCATCGGTGCGATAACGGTTTTTATCCTACCGGCCAATAATCTATTCGCAGCAGGCTATAGAACTGCAAACTTTGTTGTTGAAGCCCCCAGTCCTCAGTTGGCACAAAAGATTGGAGATGCTGCCGAACAGTATCGCCACGACCTTGCCATTGAATGGATCGGACAGCCGCTTCCTCGGTGGAGTCAGCCGTGTCCGATAACAGCAGAAGTAGCCCCGACACTTGGGGCAGGTGGTGCAACAAGTTTTGTATTCGATCGGGGCGAAGTCTTCAACTGGACAATGACGATCCAAGGCAGTGAAGAACGAATTCTCGACTCTGTTCTCCCGCATGAAGTTACTCATACAATTTTTGCGAGCCACTTTC
>CAJQGO010000055.1 GCA_905477565.1 uncultured Planctomycetota bacterium | reverse complement strand
ATCCCACGAAACCACTGGGTCGCCATAAGCCATCGTTTGATTCAGCATGGCAGGGGCACCTGCCTTGCTCGCAAACCTCGTTGCGCAGGCTGCGGACTTGAAGACCTTTGCCCACGAGTGGGACTTCCACGGCATCTAAAAAATTCTCATTGACACGATTTTTTTGAGACATTTTCTCATCAAATCCTTACAATCAATTTTGGTTCTGGGAATTTTTAACTTCTCTCTGGGCCGCGGATTCAGCTCCCGCACTTCGCAAGGAAAACCCGAATGATTCTCTCAGGCCACGAGATCCGGAAGCAACTTGGCGACAATATTCATATCGATCCATTTGACGACAAACGGCTCAACCCGAACAGCTACAACCTTTCACTTCATGATGAACTTCTTGTCTACGAAGAAATTGTTCTCGATATGCGAAAGAGTAATCGAGTAGCTCGGGTGCAAATCCCGGAAGAGGGTCTGGTTCTGACTCCCAATCAACTCTATCTGGGACGGACTGTTGAGCGAACAGAAACTCACAATCTTGTTCCAATGATTGAAGGCCGCAGTTCTATTGGCCGACTCGGTTTATTCGTACATGTCACTGCTGGATTTGGTGATGTTGGCTTTGCTGGATACTGGACGCTGGAAATGTTTGCGGTCCAACCAGTCAAGATTTATCCTGGCGTTCCCATTTGCCAAATATTTTTTCATCAGATCACTGGTGCAATCACCGAGTATGCAAGCGACAAGTACCAACACAATCGTGACATCCAACCCAGCATGATGTTTCGTGAACTGGGAGGGGATACAAGTGACGAACAACTAGAACTCGCGTTCTCTGTCGGACGAAATGCTGTGCAGCCTCCCCGATGACCGACATATGCTTTAATGCATCGTTGCAGGATCAGTCATGTTTTTTCTAGTTAATACGCATCTCACACACATTCTAATTCTTGGCTGTTGAAAAATGTCGCTACTAAAATTCAATGACACGTTGGAGAAGGGACTTTGCCTTTCAACCGTTGGCGTGTCACTGCTTTTTGTCATCCTTGGCCTTGTGGCTCTTTTCACGGACAACAAAATTCTCATGCTGGTAGCAGCACTCTTCCTTGCTCTCTCAATCGTGATGACTATTGGTCTCCTTATTTACACCGGATTCTTTCAAAAGTCGTCGGAAGAATAGCGTTTTAGATCCAATCAAGGCCCCCGCATGCGATTTGCGAGCCTGACCTTGAGAAACAGTCTCGATCACGGACAATTCTTCACTACCAAATGCACAAGCCCTTTCCTCTTGTGCTCATTCATATTGCCCCACGCTGAAAGGCCTCATGCACCGTGCTACGAACTCACACCTGTGGTGAACTACGTCCAAGCCATCTTGATGAAACCGTAACACTGTGTGGTTGGGTTGACCGCGTCCGTGACCACAAAGGTGTCATCTTCATCGACGTAAGAGATCGCTGGGGCAAGACTCAGGTTGTTGTCGGACCTGACGCACCAACGACCGTCATGGAGCGTGCTCGGGCTGCACGGTCGGAATGGGTTCTTTCTGCAACCGGTCGCGTTGGAAGACGTCCAGAGGGAACAACCAACCCGAAACTTGTCACCGGTGAAATCGAAGTTGTATGCAATGAATTAGAAATCCTCAATGAAGCAGATACCCCAGTTTTTCAGCCAGGATCGATGGAACTCCCTGGTGAAGAGGTGCGACTCAAGAATCGGTGGCTCGATCTTCGTCGAACCGACATGCAGAAGAATTTATTCTTACGCAGCCGCATTGTAAAAATAATGCGAGATCACTTTGACGAACTTGGTTTTGTTGATGTTGAAACCCCGATGCTCGGAAGGAGTACTCCGGAAGGAGCTCGGGACTATCTTGTCCCAAGCCGACTTGAACACGGCGCTTTCTTTGCGTTACCACAATCACCTCAGCTCTATAAACAGCTTTTGATGATTGCTGGACTTGATCGTTATGTACAAGTCGCAAAATGTTTTCGAGATGAAGATTTACGAGCAGACCGGCAGCCTGAGTTCACACAACTCGACGTTGAGATGTCATTCGTCGATGCACACGACGTGACAAGTGTTATTGAAAGTCTTGTTGTCAAAACAGCAAAAGACATTCTTGATTTGGATATCTCCCTCCCGTTACCACAATACACTTGGAAGGAATGCATGGAACGGTTTGGGCATGATGCCCCGGACATGCGGTTTGGTCTTGAGATCATTGATCTTACTGCGCACGCAAAGGACAGCGACTTCCGTGTGTTTAAAAGTGCTGTTGATTCAGGCGGGAGAATCCGGGGTATTCTCGTCTCCGGTGCTGCTGAAAAGTTTTCCAGAAAAGATCTTGATGGTCTTACCGCGATGGCAATCGAAGCCGGCGCAAAGGGCCTGGTCTGGCTCAAACTTGATGCTTCTGAATCATGGACCGGACCGGTTGCCAAAAACTTAGGCTCTGATGTAGCAGAAAACATTCGCAAATCACTCGCAGCAAAACCTGGTGATCTGGCACTTATATCGGCAGATAGTTTTGAAATCACTTGTAAGACCCTACACGCACTCCGAAAACA
>CAJQGO010000054.1 GCA_905477565.1 uncultured Planctomycetota bacterium | reverse complement strand
TATTCAAAGGCGTCAACAATCCAAACCCTTGAAGATCAACTCACCCACGGTCCGGTGTGTCGCCAACTGTTCATTGAGTCCATCGTTGTCCCAGAAAGCTGGCTGTTTCGCGAACCGAAGGTTTTCCAGCATATAAACACACAGCTTTGCCAACGCCTTAAAAAACAGTCCGGGTTGAAGATACTTTCGGCTCCCTGCGCGACTGGCGAAGAAGCCTGTTCGATTTCCTTATCGCTGCTTGAGTCGGGTTGCTTACCAACTCAATTCCGTATCATTGCTACCGATATTAGTCGGCACGCAATCAAACAAGCACAAAGCGGCATCTTTTCCGAGAACGCTTTTCGTACCATTGATGAAACACGAAAGAACAAGTGGTTCACCTCAACAGCAACGGGGTGGCAGGTAGCTCCAGAAGTACAGGAAACCGTTGAATTTTTGGACCGAAATCTTCTCCAGTCTCATACCGAAAATGAACTAATCCAGAAAGCACAAGGACCGTTTGATCTTATTTGCTGCCGGAACTTACTCGTCTACTTTACGAAGCCTAAGCGGAACAAGCTTGTTCGGACACTTGCACGTTTACTGAAGCCCGATGGGGAACTCGTTGTTGGGGCCGCGGAGGCGGTTATTCTTCCTGCTGGTGATTGGGAGCCAACTGGACCGCTAACGTTTCGTATGCGCAAAAAAGCCAGCGAGTTGCCGCCAGTGAGACAGAAATCAATTCGGGAAAGCAGAAGCAAAAGACCCACTCGCGCTCAAGAAGAAATCAGCCAATTGAAACAGGCCGATCCTACACTTCCCCCAGACAGGGTCGCTGCAATTCCTGATACTTCTTCAGAGATTATCCGAGACGTCGAGGCCCTCGCAAATACTGGTGCGATAGACGATGCGATCCGACTCTGTCAAAAATCACTCCAAAGTGACAGCACCCAGACTGATCTCCTGTACATGCTGGCAATTCTTCACCAAACGGCTGGGGACTTCGAGACGTCTGAAAAACTACTAGAAAAAGCGGTTTACCTTGAACCGCGACACGAAGGGGCTCTCCTTTCTCTTGCGCTGATTGCCAAGCGACGAGGTGACACGACGGCGGAACGAAGGTATCGTCGGAGTGCTTCTTTCGGAGATTTACATTCATGAAAAAGACAAACGAGCCCGTACAAAACGCGACGCTAAAGATGACAGAGGACGAGAGTGTTTCTGAAAACCGACCACTTGATTGCTGGAGAGTGATTGGTGTCGGTGGAGATCGAAGCTGCCCAGAACTCGAAACGTATATCCATTGCCGTAACTGTCCGGTAATGGCTAATGCCGCCGAAGCATTCTTCAACCGCGCACCGCCAGACGGATACCTTGATGAATGGCGACGAGTTTTAGAGACGACCTCGGAAAACACCGAATCAAGTGGCCTGAGTGTCCTTGTTTTTCGGCTGGCTGATGAATGGTTTTCGCTTGCTGCTGAGTCACTGACTGAAGTTACTCCGCTACGTAAAATCCATACCATTCCCCACCGAAGCAATTCTGTATTTGCCGGCATGGTGAACGTACGTGGACAGTTACTTCTTTGCTGCTCTCTGCATGGGCTCTTAGGGCTTCGACAGATAGACCCTCTGGTACTGAAACAAAGAAAAACCTTGGATCAGAAAAGTGATGACAATCGCAGTATTCAGCTATCTGACGATGCTGCGATTCTTGCTCCTGAGAGACTCTTGGTCACCTCGCTCACTACCGGCCGCGTCACACGCAGATGGACCTTTCCTGTGAATGAAGTTGCTGGTGTACACCGAATTAGTGAAGAAGAACTACGAGAGGTTCCATCGACTGTTGGCAAGCCTGGCCAAAGATTTTCAAGTGCCTTGTTTTCGTGGAATTCGCGCACCGTAAGCCTCCTTGATACAAACCAGATTTTCGATGGAATCCACGAACAAATCCCATCCTAAGGCGGCAGCTTTTCTAAAGAAGGTGTTCACGTGAACGACGACTTAAGCGGTTTTTCTATGCTTGAACTGTTTCGGCTGGAAGCTGAAAGCCAGGCGGAAATTCTATCTTCAGGAGTTCTCGCAATTGAAGAGCAACGTCAGTCTGCTGAAATAATTGAGTCACTTATGCGGGCAGCTCATTCTCTGAAGGGTGCTGCTCGTATTGTGGGCCTCGACGCTGCTGTACAAGTTGCCCACGCCCTTGAAGATGTATTTCTCGCAGCTGGTGACAACAAAATAAGTGTTCAGCCTACACACGCAGACATCCTACTCACGGGGATCGACTTTCTTTCCTCTATCGCTGCCGCTGAAAATGGAAACGATGCAACCTGGCAAGACCAAGCCAACGCATGTGTCCGGAATCTGCAAGCACTTGCTTCCAGTGCTCCCCAACAAGCGAGTGACCTAAAAACAGAGACTGTTGAACCACCGACTTCCAAAGGCACACATGAAGAGCAGTCACCAATACCGGAGGGCTCCAGTAGGGCTGGACCAACCCATCTGGCAACGGAGACGGCTGACAAGGGGGAGACTCAGCAAGATTCCCAAGAACCAGAAGAAACAGAATCAAAATCCACTGCTGAGGTTGAACCCACAGGGACGATCCCTGCCGATGTTTCGCAACCACAAAAAAAACAAGCCCCACATAATTCTGTCAAGCCACAAGAAGATTTCGCTGATTCCTCAAAAGATGAGGAGGATCGAGTTGTTCGAGTCTCTGCAGGCAGTCTCACAAGACTTGTAGGACTCGCGGGAGAATCTCTCGTTGAGGCACGTCAGCTAAGGCCATTTGCAGACTCTCTACTTGCACTCCGTGAATTTCAAACAGATTTATGTGATCAGATTACGGCATGTGAGGAGAAGATTCGTAGTGTTGAATTACCTCCCTCACAAATGACACTCATCGAAAGTTTGCGACAGCGGTCAGTTCAGAGCCTCGACAAACTCACAAAAATTATTGAGGCTTTCGAAGGGTTTGCTCGACGCAATGAAGATCTTTCGGAGCGACTGCACCGAGAAGTAATATTCAGCCGAATGAGACCTCTCGCCGACGGCATTCATGGCTTCCCGAGACTTGTGCGAGATGTATCACGTCAACTTAACAAGCAGGTTCGGCTTGTGGTGAACGGTGAACAAACAGGTGTTGATCGGGATATCCTCGACAAACTTGAGGCCCCACTTTCTCACCTTGTTCGTAATGCCCTCGACCACGGCATGGAATTGCCGGACGATCGCGTTCGTGAGGGAAAGCCCGCCGGTGGAACGATCACAATTGACGCGGGGCACCGAGCAGGAAGCCTTACCATCAGCATCACGGACGACGGACGAGGAATTAGCCTTGAATCTCTCAAAACAAAAATTATTGAACGCGAACTCGTTACTGCTCAGGTCGCCGAGCGACTTTCAGAAGCTGAACTTCTTGAGTTTTTATTCTTACCTGGATTCTCCACCCGAAATAAAGTTACTGAAATTTCTGGAAGAGGCGTGGGGCTAGATGTTGTCCAGACCATGGTGAAAGCTGTTGGCGGAACTGTCCGAATAACCACTCAGCCCGGTACGCAAACGTGCTTTACTTTGCAACTTCCGATCACGATGTCCGTTATTCGAGCCCTGCTTGTTGATATAGGAGGCGAACCGTATGCCTTTCCATTACCCCGAATTGATCACATTCTTACATGCCGACGAGAAGAAATTGAGTCGGTTGAATCTCGTAATTATATCGACCACGATGGTGTTGCAATCGGCCTTGTACACGCCAGCAATGTTTTTGATATTGAGATGCCCGACAGCGACGAAGACACCCTGTCGATTGTTGTTGTAAGTGATAGGGGCCAGCGTTTTGGATTAGTAATAAATGAGTTTCTAGGCGAGCGTGATCTCGAAGTTCGCCCACTTGATTCACGACTCGGGAAGGTGCCCAACATAAGCAGCGCCTCGCTCCTGGAAAACGGAGACCCTGTTCTAATTGTTGACATTGAAGACCTTGTTCGGTCAATCGATAGTTTACTTACTGGCCGGGGAATTTCTCCAATTGATGCCGCCCGAGAAGAATTGGAAGCCAGCCAAGCAAAGCGGATATTAGTCGTTGATGACTCAATCACTGTACGAGAACTCGAGCGTCAACTGCTTCAGTCACGAGGGTATGAGGTGGATGTTGCAGTAGATGGAATGGATGGATGGAATGCTTTTCGTAGCACACCCTACGATCTTGTTGTCAGTGATGTCGACATGCCGCGCATGGACGGGATTGGTTTAGTCACTCTCATTAAAACTGATGCACAACGCAGCCATGTCCCTGTCGTTATTGTGTCTTACAAAGACCGTGAAGAGGATAGACTGCGAGGTCTCGATGCTGGGGCAAATCGATACCTTACGAAAAGTAGTTTTCAAGACGACACGTTCCTTGAAACAATCGTCGACCTTATTGGTGAGCCCACCGACTGAAATTCACTCGTGACTCAATTGCCTCCATTAAATCAAGAACCGTTCGCTCCGCAGGGTCACCGTTCAGCCCAATAACCTGAACGCCCACAGGCAGCCCAACACTTTCAATGTCCGTTTGAATTGCAGTTCGCAGAACACGATCAAAGCTGAAGGCACGTCCAGATTGCTCATCCCCGCGAACTCGAGTGACTGGAACAACACCCGCAGGCAGGTCTACAAGATTAGCCAGTAGACACGGTGATGCTGCTGCAACAACACGCGCTGCGGTCCCATGTTGCAAAGCGGGCAATGAAGATACTGGACAAATGATGGCATCGAATTCCTTGGCGGTATCCCGCATATGTTTGACAATCTGCTCGCGGCGCGCAACCAATTCTTCGAATCCTTTTTGGCTACGTGGTCCAGTTGCCATCAAAGCAACTGCATCAATTCGATTTCCAATGATCCTCATGAAGGCTGCAAGAAACGGACGAACCCATCGTGGCAAACCTCCTATCCACAAAAGTTTTGCAATACCAGGAATAGGTTTATCGTCACCAAAGAGGTGCTCAATATCACGCCCACCATCAGCGGAAAGAAGCCCGAACATGACCCAGGCGGCATCTTGCGCAACCTCATCCTGAACAAATTCAACATGGTGCCCGGCTTGAACCAGGGCCTCAGAAGCTTCACGAACTGCCCTTTTTATTGCTGGAGAGGGTTCGATTATTCCTGCATCTTCCCAGACTGCAATTTTCATCGAACGAAATGGTTCTTCTCGACTGGTTACCAGTTCAAGAGAATCTGCAACGAGTTTGAGATCAGCAACATTCGAGGCTAAGAATCCAGTACGAGAAGATACGACTCCAAAGTTTGGCATCGAATTGAAGGCTCCTCCCCTACCCAGTTTACCTGATGAAGGAAGAAGAGAGGGCACACCACATGCGTGGGCAGGCTGACGAACGCTGCCAGCCAAATCGTTACCCACGCCTAACGAAACCACGCCAGCGGCAACAAGCGCAGCATCGCCACCGCTCGATCCACCTGGACCTCGTGTCTTTGTCTCCGGATGGTTGGTTTGTCCCCAGACTGGATTGGTTGTTTCATGCAAATACATTGCTTGCGGAACATTCGACTTCCCTACAACCACAACACCGCATGCTTTGAGTTGCTGCACAATGGACGCATCTTCAGTATCAACAAAACCACACCTAGAGGGGATGCCGAGCGTTGTCTGAAGCCCCTGAACTGAGAAACATTCTTTTATACTTGTCGGAACACCTGAGAGGGAGCTTTCTCGATCAACGTTGATACATACTTCTTGTGCATTCTCGTATTGAGGTTGCACAAGTGCATTGAGCCACTCATGCGTCTTTCGAAATTGCTGGTACGAGTCCGAAAGCACCTGCTGCGGACTGGTCGTTTCATCGTGGACAGCGCGTACTATTTCACCAATTGAACATCGGGGCATTAAAAACCCTTCCTAAACTTGCATCTCGTTAGATAACGGACTCCACCGGATCCGCTGATAGTCCGTGTATAGGTCCGTATCGTCGGTAAAGACTTTCCACCAAATATTTCTCAGACACCGACTCTCCGGAAACCTTCTCTACAAGTGCTTCAGACGTATGGGTTCTACCAGAAGCATGAATATGTTGGTGAAGCCAATGGAGAAGTGGAGCAAATTCACCTGCACGAATTTGTTCAGCAAGACCAACACCCGCCTGTTGTGCAGCGTTCATTATCTGTGCAGAAAAGATATTGCCTAGCGTGTATGTCGGGAAATAGCCAATTAAGCCGGCCGGCCAATGAATATCCTGCAACACACCCTCCCTAACCGTCGATGGACGCTTCCCAAAGTCGGCTTCAAAGCGATCATTCCACGCGTCTGGGAGATCAACAACCGCAAGATTTCCATGGATGATCTCTCGTTCAAGATCAAACCGCATCATTACATGTAAGTTATACGTTACCTCGTCCGCCTCAACACGAATGAAATTTGGCTCAACACTCCTCACCGCTTTTGCCAATTCATCTGATGTCACGTCATCGAATGATTCAGGGAAAGCTTTTCGAGCAAGTGGATAGCACCATTCCCAGAATTCAGGTGAACGACCCAC
>CAJQGO010000053.1 GCA_905477565.1 uncultured Planctomycetota bacterium | reverse complement strand
TTCATATGAATATGATCAAAATACAACCCAAATATGTGCCAAATATTTTTAGGCTGCATCTGGTAGCGAGCACCATCATTCTCACATTCGTCCTGTTACTGACTGCGTCGGCCCAAGAATATCTTCCGGGTATCGAATGGAAGGAACCCGAACATGTCACGCCGGGCAGAACAAATCAGGACCCTCCGAGCGATGCTGTCATTCTCTTCAATGGTGTCGATACGAGTGGCTGGAATAACGCTGAAACATGGAAGGTGATAGATGGATCCCTGATTGTCGGCAAAGGCATGATTAGCACAAAAGAGTCTTTTGGTGATTGCCAACTTCATGTGGAATGGTCAAGTCCACTCCCAGCTGAAGGAACCGGACAGGGGCGTGGCAACAGTGGTGTTTTTTTTGGACCGTATGAAATTCAGGTTCTCGATTCATTCGAAAACGCAACCTATTTTGATGGACAGGCCGCGGCGATCTATAAACAAACACCGCCGCTGGTCAATGTCATGAGAAAACCAGGAGAGTGGAACAGCTACGATATTATCTGGAATACACCACGTTTCGATTCTGCAGGAAAGCTTACAGAACCAGCTACCGTGACTGTTCTTCACAACGGCGTGCTTGTACAAAACAACTTCGAGTTGCTAGGGGACACGCCGTACAACCGGCCTCCCCGGTACAATCCTCATCCTCCGGAACTTCCAATCCGACTGCAAGACCACAGGAATCCAGTGCGTTTCCGAAACATTTGGGTTCGAAAAATATCACCAATACAGGGAACACGGGCCCATCCACCGGCGATTCGCAAAGGAAAAACAACAACGCCACTACCCAAAACCGGATAAAAATAAGAGAAACGGTCGCACGACTGGGAACTATAGGTAAAGATTGCGGGCGGCTGCATTGTTTCCGGAGGTCCGTATGCCACGTTTTATCAAGTCCCCCGATACCCATAGTCGTTCTCGCAAGCGATGGTGGCTATTCGTTGGTTGTGGTCTCGCTTTTTGTCTGGTCATGTGGTTTGGAGCCGGGCAGTTTTTCCTCGCCCCCCAACCAATACTCGTTGGTGTTCTTCATTCACAAACCGGTCCCATTGCTGTCAGTGAACAGGCAATGATCGATGCTGAACGACTGGCATTCGAAGAAATCAATGCTGCTGGTGGACTCCTCGGCCGACCAATCAAATGGATCATTGCTGATGGCGCATCAGACTGGCCGACATTCGCTCGGGAAGCTGATCGGCTGATATCTGAGGAAGACGTGACCGTTCTCTTTGGTTGCTGGACAAGTGCCAGTAGAAAAAGTGTCTTACCTGTTCTTGAAAAATCTGATCATCTTCTGATCTATCCAATGGCATATGAAGGCCTCGAGGCATGCCCAAATGTGATCTATACCGGCGCGGCACCAAATCAGCAGATCACTCCAGCTGTTCAGTGGTGCCAGAGTGCACTAAATGCCAGAAGCTTTTTTCTTCTGGGCTCAGACTACATCTGGCCTCACTGTGTCAACGCAATTATTTCAGATCAGCTTATGGGACTCGGTGTTGAAAAAGTAGCTGAAAGGTATGTTCCTTTCGGCAGCACTGATCTTACGTCTTATGTTCAAGAAATTGTCGAAACACAACCTGATGTGATTCTCTGTTCCGTCGTAGGAGATTCCGCAATAGCCTTTTTTCGCGAACTTCGTGAAGCTGGGATATCACCCGACGACATACCGGTAATCGCCTTTGCAATTGCTGAAGATGAGCTTCTCTCAACGAATCATGCTGATATGGTTGGGCACTATGCAGCCTGGAACTACTTCCAATCAATTGACACCGAAGAAAACCGACGTTTCGTTTCTGCATTCAAGACACGCTACGGAGCAGATCGAGTCACAAGTGACGTCATAGCCGCTGCGTACAACAGCGTCTATCTCTGGGCGAATGCAGTCCGCGAGAGTGGTAATACTGATGTCCAACAAGTTCGCAATGCCCTACGCCAACAGAGTCTCAATGCGCCGGAGGGCATCATTGCAGTCGACCCTAGTACTCAGCACACATGGAGACCCGTTTACATCGGACGGATTAAAGAAGACGCACAGTTCGACATCGTCTGGAGCAGCAACGGCTCAGTACGGCCCGTCCCGTATCCGATTACACGCTCAAAAACCGCTTGGAGCACCTTCGTCAACGACCTTCACCGTCGCTGGGGGGGCTGGGCCAACACCGGAACACCTCAAACTAAAGAGGATCCCGAAAATGACTGAGCCCAACCCAAAACCACGTGTCGAAAAAAAACACCAGCGACTCGCTCGAAGGCTCTTGTTCTGGTTCCTCCTGATCGCATTATTGCCGTGTGGAATCCTGACGGCAATCACTGGACGGCTGGCTAATCGTGCTCTTGAAAAATCTGTTCAAAAGCAACTCGTTCAGATTGCCTCGGCGAGATCCATCCAGCTTGAGTCATACGCCGCTGAGCGTGTTCGGGATGGCACAACACTGTCCATAGCACCAACAGTTGTGACTGCCATCTCCCAACTTTCTTCTGTTGGAATTTCCGGATCAGATTCCAGAAAAGTACTTGACGAAAAAGCAACGGCCTACGCACCCTACCTCCGAGATGTCGCAACGTCTCGTGGGTACCAAAGCTTGCTTCTCATTGACGTCAACGGAACCATTCTCTATTCATCTACAGAACAACTCGAGCCGGGCGCAACACTCACCTCTGAGTCACTAAGAAACACAGAGCTGGCAAGAGGCTTTGATCGGTCACGAACACTTCTGCAGTCAGAACTGTGCAAGTTTGCACCTTTTGGAAAATCTGGAAACCCAACAGCCTTTGTCACGTCTCCAATTTTTCAGGAAGAAAAGGTCGTTGGTGTGCTTGCTCTGCAACTACCTATTGATCATGTCTGGCAAATACTGACAGACACCACTGGTCTTGGGGCAACTGGCGAAATCCTTACGGCAGAGCGAATCGACAATATTGCGAGAATCACTACTCCTCTTCGTCACCGCACTGATGCCGCCTTTGAACTGACAATACCGCTCACAGTAGAAAAAGCCATCGCCGCACGAAATGCATCGAGTGGCAATCGAGGATATGCCGTTTTTCCGGATTACCGGCAAGAGGAGGTTGCTGCCGCTTGGTGCTACCTCCCAAGTTATCGCTGGGGTTTGGTTGCTAAACAGGACACAAGTGAAGCGTTTGCACTGGTTCGTTTTCAGCAACTCCTGATTGCCGGATTACTGTGCGGCACTATCCTCGTCGTCGTTGTGGTTGCACTCTTCGTTGCACGAAGTATCAGCACACCCATCCAACGGGCAATCGGTCTCTCGCGCAAGGTTGCTGCTGGTGACCTGCGAGAGGACGTTTCTGTCTCATCTCGAGATGAAACCGCAATACTCCTTGAGTCACTTCAAACAATGACACGGGATCTCCGTATGTTAATAGCTCGGGTCCACACCTCTAGTGATGCCTTGACCAACACATCCTCGAAGCTTCAGACCACTGGAGCCAATCAGCAGCACGTAATAAAAAAGCTAGGGGACTCGACAACACAGACGGTTGCTGCCGTCGAAGAAATCAGTGTGACGGGAAAGGAACTCACACAGACGATGGTTGCTGTCAATGAAATGGCGGGCCAAACCGGCGCGATGGCAATCGAGGGACGAGAAAATCTCTCGAGCATGGACGACACAATGCGAAAACTTGCAGACAGCACGGGATCGTTTGGTTCTCGCCTGGCTGTGATCAATGAACGCGCAACCACAATCAACCTTGCGGTCACAACAATTGCGAAAGTTGCCGACCAAACCAATCTCCTTTCGATCAATGCCGCAATCGAAGCCGAAAAGGCAGGCGAATATGGTCTTGGCTTCCTCGTGATCGCCCGGGAGATTCGGCGACTCGCAGACCAAACTGCCGTTGCTTCTCTTGAAATAGAAAAGGTTGTCAAAGAGATGCAACTTAGTGTTTCATCAGGCGTGATGGAAATGGATGCATTCACCAAGAGTGTCGAGACCGGTGCGGAGGAAATAGGAGGTGTCTCTCGGCAGCTTGCAGAAATCATCACATCTGTAAAAGGGATATCTGAGCGTTTCGAGCAGGTGGCCGAAGGCATGCAGGCCCAAAGCCAGGGTGCCGAACAAATACGGATCGCGATGTCACATCTGGCAGAGAGTGTCTCTGAGAGCGAATCCGCCCTAGAATCATTCCAAAATGCCACAACTGACGTTCAGCAAGCGGCAAACGATCTCCATGGAGAGATTACGCATTTCAAACTATAAGTGACGGGTTTTTACCCACGGCGTCTCTTGGTGTATTGTGGTGCTTCTAGAGCATCTTAATCTAACCCTTGGAGAACCGTTTCCCATGTCACGTATGTTGCTTGCCCTCATTGCGTCCGCCCTTCTCTGCTCCACCGTTTTTGCACACTGTCAGGTTCCGTGTGGAATCTATGGTGACCAGTTACGATTCGAACAATTATTGGAAGACACGAAAACTATTGCCAAGGCACAAGGGCAGATGAATCAACTCTTTGACACCGAAAATGCGCAAGATATACAACAATTTGTTCGCTGGGTTGTCACAAAAGAAACTCACGCGGATTCAATTCAAGGCGTCATCGCCGACTATTTCCTTGCCCAACGAATCAAGTCTGATTCACCGCGTTACACCGATCAACTCAAAGCAGCACATGCCGTCACTGTTGCTGCGATGAAGTGCAAGCAGTCTGCCGATGAAGCAACTGCTTCTGCACTTGAGAAGGCTATTCATGACTTGTATCGCGCGTACGAAGGCAAGGAGCCTGACCTACACTAACAGCAGACAAAGCCTGTCTTTTCGATCTACAAATGCCCGCACCCCTCACATAGCCAGGATGGGTGCGGGCCATTCGAAATCTCATACGAGGACGCGATGTTGACCATTGCCCTTTTAGCAGAATTTGGGATCTCGGCTGTTGTATTCGGTGTTGTTGCTCTAAGCACCTTCATCCTCATTGTGGCCGTTTACTTTAACTACTTGGTGCGTTGCAACAATCTCGTCAATGAGGCCTTCAGCGGCATTGATGTTCAACTGAAACGTCGCCACGAACTCATCCCGAACCTTGTCGAGTGTGTCAAAGGTTACACGGCCTTTGAACGTTCTCTTCTTAAGGATGTCGTCACCGCTCGCTCATCGGGTGCAACTCCAGCTGACATGGCAGGACTCAATGCCAAAGAAAACGAACTGACGGCCAATCTCACAAAGCTTTTCGCAATCTCAGAGGCATACCCTGAACTCAAGGCAGACACAATTTTCTTACAACTATCGGCCCAACTTGTAGAAGTTGAGGAAACGATTCAATATTCCCGTCGATATTTCAATGGAGCCGTCCGAGACTTAAATATTGCCATTGAGTCATTTCCTTCAAATCTCGTTGCAAATTGGTTTCAATTTACGACAAAAGATTACTTTGAAGTTGAATCCGTTCAAGAACGCGATACTCCAACCGTCGATGTACAGGCCCCATCATGAAGATGCCGATCCGTTGTTTCTTTTTCTTGTTTCTAGTCACTCTTGTTCTGCCCACGTCCAGTCTATGGTTCGCCAATTCAATTCGTGCTGCGGAACGCATTACGAAGTTCCACAGTGATATTGCCATAGGGGATGATGGTTTGATGACAATCACTGAAACCATTTCAGTGATTGCAGAGGGCGCAAAGATCAAACGGGGAATCTTTCGTGACATACCCGTCCGTTATGACGTGGGACTCTACGGCCTGAAAATAAGCATTCCATTTCAGCTTCTTTCCATTCATTGTGACGGAGAGGAGTCTGTGTATAAGGAAGAAGACCTTGGCACCTACAAGCGCATCCGCATTGGATCAAAGAACGTTCAACTTCCTGCAGGCCCACACACCTACACGATTCAATACACAACACGACAACTTCGTTTTCTAGACGACCATGATGAGGTCTATTGGAACGTTACAGGAAACGCCTGGGATTTCCCAATCGAACAGGCCGAGGCGACGATCACCGTTCCTGAAGGCATTCCCATGAAGGAAGTGTCGGCCGAAGGCTACGTCGGCGCATTAAAGTCAGTCAATCAAGATGATCTCACTACCAAAATTGACAATGAAAAACGACGTGTAGCCTACAAGACAACTCGAATACTGAAACCAAACGAGGGACTGACAATCGTTGCTACATTCCCTTCAGGATTTATCAACAAACCGTCAACGGCACAGGTACTTTTAAATGATCCATTTCTCGTGTGGGGTAGCATCGGACTGGCATCTGTCATTGGCTACTTTCTTGCCGCGTGGTTCTTTGTGGGACGAGATCCCGCAACGGGAGTCATTGTGCCTCTCTATGAGCCTCCCGATAATCTGAGTCCAGCGGCCTGCCGATTTGTTTCTCAAATGGGATTCGATAAAGAGTGTTTTTCTGTTGCGCTCCTGTCGTTAGCGACACAGCAAGCTCTTACAATACGCAAAACGAAACGGTGCTATACGCTGGAGAAAACAGGAGCTCCTACCAGTTCAACTTCTGATGGTGAAACAAAAATCTTCGACTGTCTTCTTTACGGTCGCGACTCAATAGCAATCGATCGCAAACACCATCAGACATTTTCCTCAGCAATAACCACGCTGAGGAAAAGTCTGGTTCGTGAATTTGAAGGCACCTTGTTTAGGCCAAACCGCACTTGGTTTCTTGGGGGTCTTCTGCTCTCATTCACCGTTTTGGTTATGGTGGTTTTCGTTGCTGGAGGGCTCGAAGTAACCGGCATTGCGGCCTTTCTTTTCCTGTGGCTGGCTGGCTGGTCCTGTGGCGTTATTCTTCTACTTCATCAGGTCGTCTCTTCTTGGCGTACCGCAATCATTAACGCTTCAGCCGTCGGCAAATTTGCCGGGTACAGTTCAGCGGTTTGCGGCACACTGTTTGCCATTCCATTTCTCGCAGGTGAGTTGATAGCTATTGGCATGCTTGCCGGAATAACATCCCTTTGGATTATCCCAATAACTTTAGGCATCATGACAACTGTTGCTGTCTTCTACGAACTGATCAAAGCTCCCACTGCAGCGGGGCGTGTCATCATGGATCAGCTTGATGGGTTCGCCATGTATCTTTCTACTGCGGAGGAGGACCGACTTGAGGCCGTTACGCATAAGGCGACAACCATTGAGCATCCGCACGCCGCTCCTCACACCATTGAGTTATTTGAGCGTTTTCTTCCCTATGCCGTAGCACTCGACGTTGCCAATAAGTGGGCAGAACAATTTCAAGATCTTATCGCAGATGCAAGTATCTCCGCGGAACCAAATAATGCGTCTGGTTATCAACCAGCCTGGTATCAGGGGGAAGGATGGGGTGCATCGACCATAGCAGCGACTACTGTTGGTCTTGGTACTGCAATGACTGCGGCAGTTGCTGCCGCAGCAACGAGTCCATCTTCATCGAGTGGCAGTAGCGGTGGCGGCTCTTCCGGTGGAGGCGGAGGAGGTGGAGGAGGTGGGGGCTGGTAGCTGAATTCATCGAATAAGTGTCTTGGCATCTGCCCCATCAGATACCATCATCGCCAGACCTCACCAACCAGTTCCTCAAGAAACGCCTTTGAAAGAAGCATTTGCCCGCTGTGAGACGGGCACCAGTCGACCATAAAATATTCACTTGTTTTTTTCGGTGAAACGGAATACTTTACCTTTAAGGATTTTTCACCCTCGTTCCACGTTTCAATGCCATGCGAAGGCTCCTTGTAACACTGTTACTTTCGGCTTTTATCCCAGTCTCCGTACTGGGCCATGCGGGTTTTCAGGTTCTCGGCATTCATTCTCACTGTGAGTGTCACCCTTCTGATAATTCCGGCCACCGGCATAACGTAGGTACCTGCAGCCATCACCACCATGGGCATCATCATCACAGCCATGGCGTTGTTGCACAAACAAGGGAAACTCCGTCACCCAGCGATCCCGAAGAGCATTCCCACTCTCCGTCGCAGGAGTCGCAAGACTGTGTCTTGTGCCAATTCCTAAGTTCCGTAAAGTCTCAAACAAACCATACATTCACGCCTGAATGCATCTCCTCTCTTGTTATTCAGAAATTGGTCTTCTCGAATGACTTTTTTGTAGTCTTCGATTATTCTCTTCGACCAATACCCCGTGGTCCGCCCGTTATCAACGCATAGCGTTGATAACACCACGAAAGTTTCTTGGGATTTCACAATGAGATCCTGTGCATCGCTGTATTGCAAGGAATAGCCCCTGCACGACGCGTATACAAAAAGTGGCGATTCAACGCTTCTGTTCCCAAAAAGTCCTGAAACAGTGACCTACGGGTGCAATGGTATCTGACCAGCTTTGAACGTTTCGCCGATGCCTCACCAGCATCTTTTTGCAAGGAGAATCTTATGGCAACACCAGCCGATTCATCACAACTCCGAATGCCGCGCCACACACTTCTTTATCACTGGCTGATCTCCCACAACTTTTGTGGCTGGGCTGATCCGTTGGTTACTAAAGTCAAGACGCCACTCGGCGCCCTTGGTATCACATTTTTTGTAGTCCTTATGCTCGGAGTTGCAGTTGGCACAGGCATGTTCTGGGCTGCTGGCACTATTTTTTTCATCGGTTTTGTCGGCACGCTTTGGCCAGCAGTCACAATATGGGGCGTTCGAGGTAAACTCGAATTCAACCGCAGAAGAACCCGTGAATACGAACCGGTGCAGACTGCACTCACACTCGAAAATCACTGGCCGTGGCCATTATGGGGAATCACGTGTAGGCAGGACCATTCGGAGGCCAGCACTGCTGCATGCGGTGGCATCCCGAGTGGTGGCAAGGCAACCTTCACCTCCTCATTCACTCCTCTTCAACGGGGCGTTTACCCATCAGGGGACTCTTTGCTATCGACTGGTTTTCCTTTTGGTATTTACAGCCATTCTCGGCCAACCACCGTCACCGAAAGACTCATTGTGTGGCCCCGCACAATTTCGTTAAGGAGTCTCATCGATAGCGCTGAGACCAGGCCATCAGAAGATCGATTTACAGATGCTCGCTGTGGTGAATCTGGAGATGTATTAGGAACTCGTCCTTTCCACAACGGTGATTCACTTCGTCGAATCCATTGGCCTCAAACAGCTCGTACAGGAACGCTGGTGGTCTGTGAACGACAGGCACCAGCAACATCTGCTATCAGGATCGTGTTCGATACAGACCCATCTATCCACGAATCGTTTGGAGGAGAAAACAGCCTTGAGTGGTCAATTCGAATCGCTGCCAGCATTGCAGCAGCGTATCATGAAAAACAAGCCTCGGTTGAATGCTGTTTTGGTGATCAGGTTATTCAAATTACTCCTGGCAGCCACGGCATTGCAGCCTTTTTCGACCAACTTGCCAAGTATGAATCAAAGGTGAACACTCTGTCTCAAATTGCCACTCACGTTTGTTCAACCAAACGGTATTCCTGTAAAAGGCATCGAGAGGACAGAGGAGTCTTTCAAGTCAGGATCACCACAGCCCTTGGCCTGCTCAACGCACCAGAACATCAGTCTGTTCAAGGTGATCAGCTATGTGTTGTGCTTTCAAAACAACCAGTAAGAGATTCGGAAAATATCGGTCATACCAAAACCGGACGAGTACTCTGGATTCAATTAACTGACGACCCTCTTCAAGAATTCAAACAGTTGTGGGAAAGGCTCTGTCATGTTGGATAAATCTTCTAAGGGTCGCAACCCAACTACGAATGCCTATCAGCCTACTCCTCGTCACACGACTGGCTGGCTTTGTCTCGCGATGGCAATACTTGCCGCAGCTAGTGTCGATGCCGCAGGCTTTGGTCTTGTTGTTCCGCCTCATACAGCATCTTTTTTGAAAGCCTCATGCACGCTTGCTTCCGCCATTATTGTACTCGCCGAAGGTGTCAGAAGGTATGCACCGGGTATCGGTGAAACGACTACCTCTCGGCACCTTTGGGCAGCAGGCATTTCGGCAATGGGATGTCTTATTGAAATACCCATTCGCATTTATCTTGAAGCTCCTCACTTAATGGATTCCTTCCTGCTGACATTACTTCGGAATGCCATGATTGGTATGGCGACACTGTCTCATCATCCTTTAGCACAGGGTCCAGCCGTAGCGCTCAGTGTCTTCGTATTCGTCTTCTCATCGGCATGCTTCGATGCTTCAGAAAGCACGCTACCGTGGTGCAATTATCTTTCAGTCATTTTTGCTATTCTGGCTATTTTCTGGCTGGGTGCTCGATATTGGCAGCGGCTTTCTATCAACACGGCCTCCACAGTTGTTTACCGAAAACGACCGTGGTGGACAGCAGCGATTGCACTCCCACTGGCCCTTCCTCTTTTATTTCCTGCCACCACAGGGCGACTTATCGCTACCGAAGGATGGCTGCCTACTTCGGGTGGCGGCACCGATTCGTCACCGATGGCCCGTGATGGCATTGGCGACGGTGACCTTCTAGTCGCTGGGCTCGATAACATCCGCAGTTTTGCTCCTATCGAAAATGCTCCTTTCGCCGCTTCCCACGACGCAACACTCTATGACGTTTTTGATGAAAGCTACAACGAAGCTGTCTCTACAAAAAAGAAACGTCAGAAGGTTATAAGTCTTGAACCGGAAATACGCGCGCTCGCTGAAAATCACCGAATGGCTCAAAGCCAAAAAGGGTCTCGGGAATTCTCGACAGTTCGAAGGCCAGGGAAAGCAAAAAGTCAACCTCTATCCGGAATCAACAGTGATGCATTGCTTTACGTACGTGGTCGTCTACCACTCCACCTCAAACTCGAATCTTTTGACATTTACGATGGTGACACGTGGTCAGCTGAAGAACTATCCGACCCACTACCAGAACTGACACTCGAGACGATAGCTGGTCGCTCCTGGCTTCGAGTCGGTATCAAAGCAAAGGCTCATGATCCATATGCCGAACCAGAGATACACTCGATTAAAATCATCAATCTTAAAACGAATCGTGTGCCGACGCCAATCCAACTCACCGGTGTTTCTATCGACAAAATGAATCGCTCTGACTTCTTCCGTTGGGAGCAACCTGGAATCCTTGCTGTTGACAGAGACGCCATTCCCGATCTGACCACACTGCATGTGCAGTCACGTGTTATCGACGTTCGGAAAATACCAGAACGGGATCACTCAGGCATTTTTTCACCAAAGCAATACCGGCAATTTGATGACGGAAATTCCTCAGACCGTGTCCTCGCATTAGCCCATCAATGGACGGCCGGGGTACCAAAAGGCTGGGCCCAAATCAATGCAATCATGACTCACCTGCGTCAAGACTACACAGTTGATACAACATCTCGAGCAACTGGTAGCACAGGCCATAGTGTTGGTGAATTTCTCTTCGAGACAAAACGTGGGCCCGATTACCTTTTTGCAACAGCTGCCGTCTGGCTGTTGCGATCACTGAACTACCCCGCTCGATTCGTTAGCGGATTCTACGCACGCCCAGATCGCTATGACCCAAAAAGTGGACTCACCGCAGTGTTCTCAGACGATGTTCACTGCTGGGCTGAAGTGCTTGTTCAAAGACACCATTGGGTCACACTCGAGCCGACACCGGGATACGAATTGTTGGCACCACCAATGAACCTTATGGAGCGGATTGCTCACTTTGCGTGGCTTGCCTACAGCGAAGCAACCCGTCACCTTTTTGGTCTTTGTATTCTCTCTATTTCACTACTTTTAAGCATTTTTTTCCGGGCACGGATCGTGGATGTCATCGACGTTGCCCTGCTCCAAATTCACACCACATGGGGCCGACATCAACATACGCTCAATACGATGCGTACCCTTGACCGTCGCTGCCAACGCACAGGCCTCGCTCGCCCTCAAAGCGTGTCTCCGCGGCGTTGGCTCAATCAACTGGCCAACATAATCAAAGAACAGCCTACTAGAAACAACCAATCGCAAACCAGTGATCTACCAGCCGTTGAGGACTTCCTCTTGAACCTTGATCACTCGCTTTATGACCCTGCAATTCACAACGGCCCCCAACAGGCTGCGACAGAACTCTGCAATGCCGCATTAGCCACTT
>CAJQGO010000052.1 GCA_905477565.1 uncultured Planctomycetota bacterium | reverse complement strand
TTGTTGCTTCCGTTGATAGTTTACTCTGCTCGAGGTGATTGAACGGGTGGACTGTGAATATGTTTTGATTCCGATGATTTCCAGAGCGTACCATAGGCAAGTCACCACTTAATAATAGCAGGAATCATGAATCAGTAACGGTGTTGGCACGCGGGGCAAAAGAAAGTTGATCGCTGCGACTGAACGACACGTTGGATTGTGGTCTCACATCGCGAACACGCATTTTTGGAGCGTCCGTACACTTTGTGAAATCGCTGGTATCTTCCCGGGCGATTGTCTGCTGTTCTGTATGTCTCATCACCGATAGAGGATCCTTCCATTTTGATTGCATGGTGGAGTATGCGGGAACATGCAGCGGCTAGACGATCACAGGCGGTTCGGGGCAGTCGGTGGCACCTCGTTCGAGGGTCAACCCTGGCCTCATAAAGAATTTCTGAGGCGTAGATGTTACCCACACCGGCTAAGATTTTTTGATCAAGGAGGGCAACTTTTATATGACGCCTTGAGGAACGAAGTTTTGCATATAAGGAAAGTCCAGTGATTGTAAGGGCATCAGGACCTATTGCATGGCTACCAAATCGAGATTCGAACGTTGATTTGTTAAACAGAGTGATCGTTCCTAATCCGCGTCGGTCCCAAAAAATGAGAGGCTGTTTTTGCCCTGTTGTAACGATGAGTCGCACGTGCTGGTGAGTCGGAGGCGAAACTCGTAGAAGTAACCCGGTCATTCGAGGCTCAAAAACCAAGAATGAATCTATGTGATGTTCATTTTGTCGTACACGGAGGACGACCCGCTTACCAAGACGCGTGACGTCCATAATGCGAGCACGCTGGAGTTTTGCTGCCATTATTTTCGGCCGTGGTTGGATTGGAGATGGCCTGCGTGTATGTCGAGGAAAGTGAGTGTTTTCAATAATTTCTCCACGGAAACAGGCAATTCCACGGCACATCGTTTCAACTTCTGGGAGTTCTGGCATCGTTCACGCGAGATACGAGAGAAAGGAGAGATTCACTGGGTCAAAATTTATAAAAGGAGGCTACAATCCAGTAAGCGACTAATTATGTTGAAGCTTTGTAAATAATAGAACGCATGGCTCAGAAGGCCGTGATTAAATGTTTGGAGTTTTGAATGCCAAGTGTTCCTGCTGAGACGGTTGACCAAAAACTCTCTGCTGTACCTGATGACCTTGGTCGTTTCGGTTGTTTTGGCGGTCGGTACGTTCCTGAAACACTTTCAGCAGCACTCGATCAGTTGGAGAGAGCGTATGACGAAGCTATCGCAGACCCAGAGTTTATCAGTGAACTCGAAGGATTATTTGCAGCCTTCGTTGGACGGCCTACTCCATTGCTTTTCGCCCGAAGGCTCACTGAAAAAGCAGGTGGGGCTCAGATTTACTTCAAGCGAGAAGATCTTAGCCATACTGGGGCTCACAAAATTAATAATACGCTGGGTCAAGCGCTGCTTGCGATTCGCATGGGCAAGCGACGAATTATTGCTGAGACGGGAGCAGGCCAGCATGGTGTGGCAACTGCAACGGCATGTGCACGATTTGGACTTGAATGCGTTGTATATATGGGATCAGAGGATGTTCGTCGCCAGTCTCCGAATGTTCGAACAATGAAATTAATGGGTGCGGAGGTCCGTCCTGTGGAGAGTGGTTCTCGTACGTTACGAGATGCGATTAATGAAGCAATGCGAGACTGGATGGCATCTGTTGAGACGACGCATTATATCATTGGTTCGGTTGTGGGGCCCCATCCATTTCCACGTATTGTTCGAGATTTTCAATCAGTGATTGGGCGCGAGACAATAGATTGCTGTAATAGCCTCTTTGGTAGGCTCCCTGATACTGTTGTGGCGTGCGTCGGTGGCGGCAGTAATGCAGCTGGCATGTTCTATCCCTTTGTGGATTGCCCGGATGTTCGTCTTGTTGGCGTTGAGGCAGGGGGCCGCTCAAGTGGTGATGGTGAGCATGCTGCTCCTCTGACTTACGGGACGCCAGGCATTCTGCACGGCAGTCTGAGTTACGTCTTGCAGGATGCTGATGGCCAGACCGCTGATGTTCATTCAGTGTCTGCAGGTCTGGATTATCCAGGTGTTGGTCCTGAACACAGTTTCTGGCGAGATTCTGGGCGTGTCGACTACACCAGTGTAACCGATGCCGCAGCACTCGATGCCTTCGATATGGTGGCTCAGCAGGAGGGTGTTCTTCCCGCGCTTGAAACCTCGCACGCCCTCGCATGGGCCGTTGATGCTGCTTCCAAAATGCGTTCGGATGAAATCGTGGTCGTGTGTATGTCAGGTCGTGGCGATAAGGATGCTGCTGAGATAGCACGGCTGCGTGGGCACGAGTGATCAGGTAGAAGCTTAGATTTGATATCATTCCTGTAAATGATTTTTCATGACAAGAGTTAGATAGTAAATGGCTGCTAAAGAAGGTAAGAAAAAAACGGGAATTGAACTGCTTGGAGACGCGTTTGCTCAGTGCAAGGCTGAATCACGTCGTGCTGTTTCCCCCTTTGTTACAGCTGGTGACCCTGATGGCAAATCGACAGCTGCTATTTTAGATTCGATTTGTACAGCAGGAGCAACATGTTGTGAACTTGGTGTCCCCTATAGTGATCCGATTGCTGATGGGCCGGTAATTCAGGCTTCGTACACTCGCGCACTGAATGCCGGTATGACACTCACGAAAATGTTTGACATTGTATCTTCGTTTTCTAAGTCACACTCGATGCCCTTGCTCGCGATGGCTAGTTATTCACTTATATATCGCAATGGTATCAAGACATTCGTGAAGCGTGGTCAGGAAAGTGGTTTGGCTGGGTTCGTTGTCCCTGACTTGCCTCTCGAAGAGTCGGACGAACTGGACACGCAGTGCCGGCTGGCTGGCCTTGCCCTTGTCCGGCTTGTGACGCCTACAACGCCACCAGAGCGTGCTCGAGAGATAGCCAGACGGTCTACAGGATTTCTTTATTGTGTATCAGTTGCGGGAGTGACAGGAGAGCGGACTGCGTTACCAGAAAATCTTCTCGAACGTATTCAATGGTTACGTGAAGAGTCTGATGTGCCGATATTGGTAGGGTTTGGGATATCAACTGCTGAACAGGCAAAAGAAGTTGCTGCAGTTGCTGATGGTGTAATTGTCGGCTCTGCAGTTGTCCGCTGTATCGAAAGGGCTAAAAGTGGAACGTCCATGGCTGATGCGGCCGGTGATTTTGTTCGGGAGCTCGTTGAAGCATGCCGCCTCAACTGACCTCACATGCCTGATAGTGTCAGCCCTGTGTAAGCGAATGTAAGACCTGAGCAGGCCATGGTGGTTCATACGTACAGGATTCAAGGGGACAGCCTGCTTTTACAAGTACG
>CAJQGO010000051.1 GCA_905477565.1 uncultured Planctomycetota bacterium | reverse complement strand
TGCCGCAAAACAATAAGTCTTTCAGAAAGACCTTTCGCGCGTGCCGTGCGAATAAAGTCGCTACGAATAACCTCAAGCATTCCACCACGGGTGAGTCGTGCTATCGAAGCTGCATAAATCGTTCCAAGTGTAAGGCCTGGTAGCACGACATGCTGCCAATCACCCCAACCCGCTGGTGGCAGCAGATGCAACCGGAGAGATACCACCAACACAAGCAAGGGGCCAAGGACAAAGCTTGGCACACTGATACCAATCAGAGCGGCGGTCATTGCAGCATGATCCCATACTGTATTTTGTCGAATGGCTCCAATGATTCCTGCCGTAATGCCTACAAGTAATGACCAGAGCAGCGCGACGGCAGCTAACGTAAGGGTGACTGGAAAACCATTTGCAATGATCTCATTGACTGTCCGCTGTGGATACTTTGTTGAAAGTCCAAGATCTCCTTGCAGCAGATTGCCAAGGTAACGAATGAACTGTTCTGGAAGTGGCTTATCAAAACCATACTTTGCCTCAAGTTTCTGACGAATCTCTGCAGGTATTTCCTTTTCACTCGAAAAGGGTGAACCAGGAGCCAATCGCACAAGGGCAAATGATGCTACGACGATAACCAATACGGTTGGTACGAGTTCCAGCAATCGTCGAAAAAGAAGACGAATCATTCATGCACCTGTATGTCTTTCCGTGATTTGCTCACAGGCTCACTGTTTTCCTCATCCGGTTCAAATGATTCATCGATCCACATGTACTTCCAGGGATGTCGATCTTGGTGATTACCCCAGATACCTTGTACATATGGCTTAATCAACTGTGTTCGTGTGTACACGTAAAGAGGAATCAGAGGTTGTTCTTCAAGAGCAAACGCCTCCGCTTGTCTTAAAATATGAAGTCGCTCCTCTGGATCATTGTGTCGATTTGCTTCTTCTAACAGAGCATCGTATGTCTTGCTTGACCAGTTTGAGTGATTGTTTCCACAGTCACTTGTAAGAAGCTCCAAGAATGTATACGGATCTGCATAATCACCAATCCAACCCATCCGAGAAATTTGGAAATTCATTTGCTCAGCATTTGCCAGAAAAACTTTCCATTCCTGATTTTCCAATTCCACAGTAATGCCAAGTTCCTGCTGCCACATCGCCTGAATCGCTTCGGCAACTTGTTTATGTCCTTCGGACGTATTGAATGACAGCGTGACTGCTGGCAGGTCCTGGCCTGTTGGGTACCCTGCTTCCGCAAGAAGTCGCCGGGCCTCAACCGGATCATAGACTGGGAGATGAAGTCCTTCGTATCCAGCAAGACCATCAGGCACAAGATCTGAAGAGCCTATTTGTCCACCACGTGTTACATGTTTAACAAGTGAGTCACGATCAATTGCAAGAGACAACGCTCGGCGAATCAGTGGATCATCGAGTGGGGGTTTCGTCGTGTTGATCCAATAAAAATAAACGCCCAAATAGGGATGACTGTGGAAATCTTTGTACCTCTCGAGATGATCCATAAATTCTGCGGGAAGTGATGTACTTCCGCCCGGCCAATCAAACTCTCCGGCGACATACATATTCATTGCCGTCGTTGAACTTTCCACCATGGCAACGCGTACACGATCAAGTTGGACAGAGGAAGCGTCCCAATATTGTGTATTTTTTTTAAACGTCATGTGCTGACGAAACTGCCAGTCTGTCATCCGAAACGCTCCGTTGCAGACAACATGTTCCGGCCGCGTCCACAGATCTACATCAATACCTCGCTTCTCGAGATTTTGAAGAAGATGCTGTGGAATAGGCATGAATGAGTAAAAACTCAGGAAGTTGAGAAAGTATGGCAGAGGATCAACCAACTCAATTTCCAAAGTGTGTGAATCAAGTGCTCGGACACCAAGGGTATTGACTGCAGCTTCACCCCGACTAATCGCAAGACCTTGCTGAAAAATAAAACCATTGCTGGCATATTTGCTTCCTGTTTGTGGATCAACAAGACGTTGAAGCGCGAACACAAAGTCATCTGCCGTGAGCGGGTGACCGTCTGACCAGAACGATGGGCGAAGATAAAACCTGTACACCCGTCCGTCATCTGATATGTCCCAATGCGTTGCAATAGCTGGGAGTGGCTTCAGGGTAGCAGGATGGGCTTGGACCAGTCCCTCAAACGTATTCCAGATGATCTCGCCACCCGTACTATCCGAACATCGGCCAGGATCAAGCCACTCTGGTTCACTCGAATTATTTATCCAAAGCTCTTTTGGTCCATGCCGCGGCTCGACAGTCCCAAAGTAGAGCGACGACTGCTGCTGGCAGCCAGTTGTCATGGTGATGGTGAACATCGAAACAAAAACAACACAACACGGAAAAGTCGTTTTATGCATGATCACGTTGAACCGTTGCAGGAACACTTTCATTGCGATCTACCAAACACCTTATGCTCTGGCTGCTCATGGCATTGAAACAATCATGTCGCGTCAGACAACACACTGAGGATCGCTGACCCAAAGGCCGGAAGATCACTTGGTCGCCGACTGGAAACAAAATGTCGATCAACGACAACTGGGGCATCTTCCCAGATAGCTCCAGCATTGATGAGATCGTCTTGAATACCAGGACTTCCTGTTACTCGTATACCACGGTAGACACCGGCAGATATTGGAATCCAGCCACCGTGGCAAATAGCGGCAACAAGCTTGCCGTGGTTGGCAAAGTCCCGAACAAGTTGGAGCACCTTCGGGTCACGACGCAGGCTATCAGGCATCCAACCCCCCGGTATGAGAATTCCATGAAAATCGTCCGCTTCCATGTCTCCGATCGCGGCATCGCTTACACACGGATAACCATGTTTTCCAGCATATTCATGCCCCTGCTGCCGGCCAGCAAGTGTGACATGTCCGCTCGCTTCTTCAATTCGTAGTTTTGGATACCAGAGTTCCAGATCTTCATAGGCATCGCCAACAAGACAAAGGATACGGATTGTTGCTAGCGGTTGATTCTCGCTCATTTCGACCTGCCTCACGCTGCTCAAAGGAAGCCATCGGACTGCCTCTCATGGTAGGAATCCGTCTCTCTTTTTTCATTATCACTAATTCGTCTTCAAGGCGTTGGCAAAAAGATGAAGCGGAAATACGACCTCTGCAAGACTGGGTCTCTCCACAATCAAGCAAAAAGCAGGCGATCCCCTCTTTAGAACTACTTTTTGTTCGGAACAAATGCCTTCTCGAAGACCTCTCGGGACGTTCGAAAACTCACCAAATAGGGTGTTCATAGGGGTTCCATTTTTTCTGCTTGACGTGGGCCGTCAGGCCGCTACATTCACGCCCCTGCCATATCGAGTGGTCGAAGTAGTAAACACCACAATATCTTGCGATAGCACGCAGATGGAACTGCCTTTTATCTTTGTAACGTTTTTAGGGAATTTAACGGAGTGAAGGATTCACTCCAGACGCGTATGTCGGTCGATACCAGTTGTTGAGAACCTATACGCGAGTACACTTTGTTAGGTCTTTTTGAGGCCATCACATTATTAGGAGTTTTGCCCATGACTCAGTTCGATTCATCCACTCAAGTCGCTTCGTCTGCCTCACATTCACAAGAAAATTCCGAATCTGGCGGCCCGCATTCAACCCCCGAACGAGTGGCAATCGAAATTGAGTCAACATTCTGCCCAACTGAAGTTGAGAGTCCGTTCGACACAACAGAGTGGGAACTTCGAACAGCAGCCATCAAGGGCGAAAATGGTCAACTTCTCTTTGAGCAGGCTGCGTGTGAAATTCCAGCAGCGTGGAGCCAACTGGCTACCAACGTCGTTGTAAGCAAGTATTTTTACGGTGAAATTCATACTCCAGAACGAGAACATTCAGTCAAGCAACTTATCCATCGTGTTGCTCGTACCATTTCGGATTGGGGCATTGCAGACGGATATTTCAAGACGCCTGAGGACGGTGAAAACTTCTATCGTGACTTGGCATGGTTGTGTGTTCATCAGCATGGTGCATTCAACTCTCCGGTATGGTTTAACGTCGGGCTGTTTCATCAATATGGTGTTCAGGGATCCAAATGTAATTGGTGTTGGGATGAGGCCAGTCGGGACGTGACGCAACCCGATAATCCCTATGAATATCCACAGGGGAGTGCCTGCTTCATTCAAAGCGTCCAAGACAATATGGAAGACATCATGGAATTGGCTCGTAGCGAGGCCATGTTGTTCAAATTTGGCTCTGGCACTGGCACCGACCTAACGACCCTTCGAAGCCAAAAAGAAAAGCTCTCAGGAGGTGGCAGCCCATCTGGCCCACTTTCGTTCATGCGGGTCTATGACCAGATTGCTGGTGTCGTCAAAAGCGGTGGGAAGACACGACGAGCTGCAAAGATGCAGTCACTGAAAGTCTTTCACCCGGACATCATGGATTTCATTGAGTGCAAGTCGAAAGAAGAAAAGAAGGCTCGTGTTCTCATTGAAAAAGGTGGTTACGACGCCAATTTCAACGGTGAAGCATACAGCTCTATTTTATTCCAGAATGCGAACCTCTCAGTTCGATTAACTGATGAATTCATGGAGGCTGTCGAGCGTAATGACTCGTGGACGACTCGTTGGGTTACGGACTCATCGAAGGCCGGCCCAACCTATAAAGCTAATGAAATCATGGACCGTATGTCGCAGTGTGCATGGCAATGTGGCGACCCGGGTGTGCAATATGACACGACCATCAACCGTTGGCACACATGTCCAAATTCTGGCCGCATCAATGCGAGTAATCCTTGCTCTGAGTATATGTTTCTTGACGACACGGCATGCAACTTGGCAAGTATCAACCTCATGAAATTCCGAAAGCCTGATGGCGAATTTGATGTTGAGCGATTTGCTGCAGCGTGTCGAGTCTTTCTCATTGCACAAGAAATTCTTGTTGATCACGCCAGCTACCCAACGGCACGCATTGCCAAAAACAGTCATCTCTATCGACCACTTGGTCTTGGTTATTCCAATTTAGGAAGTTTGCTGATGGCTGATGGCATGGCTTACGACTCAGATGCTGGTCGTGGCATTTGCGGTGCACTTACGGCAATCCTTCACGGTGCAGCCAATCGCACGAGTGCCGAACTCGCTAGTGCCGTTGGTCCATTTGAAGGCTTTGCGGCAAATCGTGAACCAATGCTTCGTGTCATGCAGATGCACCGTGACGCCGTTGAAAAAATTGATGATGCCTGCCCAACACATTTACGGGATGCGGCACGTCAAATTTGGGATGATGTTCTCGCAGATGGTCGACAGCATGGCTATCGGAATGCTCAGGCAACGGTACTCGCTCCAACGGGCACCATTAGCTTTTTGATGGACTGTGATACCACTGGTATTGAACCAGATATTGCTCTTGTTAAATACAAGCAACTCGCTGGCGGTGGCATGCTGAAGATTGTCAATCAGACAGTACCTTTGGCATTGAGAAAACTTGGTTATGACGAACCAGCGGTTGAAAATATCCTTGCCTACATCGACAAAAATGACACCATCGAAGATTGTCCTGAGATACGAGATGAGCATTTAACGGTCTTTGATTGTGCTTTTAAGCCTCGCCTTGGAAAACGGTCTATTGCCTGGGAGGCACACATCAAGATGATGGCAGCGGCCCAACCATTTCTTTCCGGTGCCATTTCAAAAACAGTGAATATGCCTCGTGAAACGACTCCTGAAGACATTGCCGGTGCATATGTCGAAGGCTGGCGACTTGGACTGAAGGCCATTGCAATCTATCGTGATGGCTCAAAAGAAAGTCAGCCACTGTCTACGAGTACTGAGGGTGATAAAAATGCAGAGAAGGCAGTTGCTGCACCGAGACGGGAACGTCTGCCCGACACGCGAAGGAGCGTGACTCATAAGTTCAATGTTGGTGGTCATGAAGGCTACATTACAGTTGGTCTCTATGATGACGGTCGCCCGGGTGAACTTTTCATCACCATGGCAAAAGAAGGCAGCACGATTGGTGGCTTGATGGACTCTTTCGGAACAGCTGTATCCATGAGTCTGCAATATGGTGTTCCCCTCGAGGTCTATACCAAGAAGTTTTCGCACACGCGGTTTGAACCTTGGGGCTACACCAAAAATCCTGATATACCTGTCGCAAAGAGTTTGGTGGACTATATCTTCCGCTGGATGGGAACCGAGTTCTTGCCTGGTTATCGTGAAGCAAATCGACCAGCGGGCAGTAGCAGTGGCGGGGAGGCCACTGCAGGAGATGATGGAGAGAGTGAGTCCAAGCCCGCCGCCACGAAGGCGAGCGGGCATGCAAATGGGCAGGAAGCCACAAATGGAAAACACAACTCCAGCGGACAACTCACCACAAGTAGGGGTCGACACCCAAGCGGGCGAAACGGGAAATCCACCGTTACCGCTCGGGCAGCGACACTCTCGGCTCCTAAAAGAAAAGGGCAGGATGGAACAACAGCTGCCCTTCTTGAGCGTGCTGGGCTAAGAATGGCAGAAAACCCCGAGGCCAGTGCCGACGACAGACAGAGTCAGTTTGCAAAATTTCAGATTGATGCCCCTGCCTGTGATAACTGCGGATCAATTACCGTCAGAAATGGTAACTGCTACCTCTGCCATAACTGTGGCAACAGCATGGGATGCAGCTAAATAAAAAAGGCTAATAAAAACAGGTGCGGAAGGAATTTTTCCTCCGCACCTGTTTTTGGTGAAATACGATTTGCTTCACAGATAAATTGAACTCTTTAATATTTTTTGAGCTGTAGCAGGCTCTCTTGACTCATGCCGTTTCGCTCAGACACCATGATATTCCTCGTCCGTGAATAATCACTTCTCATCAAGAATATCGACTGTTTTGAACGCCTTGCCTTCGAGCATTTCGAGAGATGCTCCACCACCGGTCGAAACGTGGCTCACTTTTTCAGCATAGCCAAGTTGCTCAACAGCTGCTGCTGAATCACCGCCACCAATAATCGTGATTGCACCACTCGCTGTTGCACTGGCAACGGCATCAGCGACTGCTTTTGTACCTGAGTCAAAAGGGGGCATTTCAAAAACGCCCATCGGGCCATTCCAGACAACGGTGCCCGCGCTTTGAATAATTTCAACGTACCGCTTGGCTGTATCAGGTCCGATATCAAGACCCTCGAAGCCGTCTGGAATTTCTCCAGCTTTGACTATTGTTTTGTTGGCATCGGCTGAAAAGTCATCTGCACATTGAGTATCCACCGGAAGAACAAGTTTTTCGTCTCCATCTCGGAGGAGCTGCTTTGCCAATTCAAGTTTATCTGGTTCCACAAGAGAGTCACCCGTCTTCCCACCTTGAGCGAGAGAGAATGTATAAGCCATCGCACCACCAATTAGAACATGGTCACAAATCTGTAAAAGATTTGTGATAACAGCAATCTTATCACTCACCTTTTTGCCGCCGAGAATCGCAACAAACGGTCGCTTCGGTTGGCCGACAGCATCTGAGAGATACTGAATTTCTTTCTCAACCAGAAAGCCAACAACTGCTGCCTTACCGGATTCTTTCATGACTTTCGGAACAGCGTACATGCTGGCTTCAGTCCGATGACAGGTACCAAAGGCATCGTTCACATAGGCATCTGCAAGATTTGCAATGCCTGCAACGTAGCTCGCGTCATCTCCCTTTTTTTCTCCTGGATTAAACCGAACATTTTCCAGCACCAGAACGTCACCAGCTGACAATGCATGCGCCTTTTCTGTCGAGTCTTTCCCTCCGGTATCAGTTGCCAGAGCTACTGGCTTTTCAAGTAACTCACC